>JAYSRH010000208.1:0-11214 GCA_043721115.1 Fibrobacteria bacterium
TTAACGGTAAAGGTAATGGCATCAGGACCGTCGATTCTGTCGAGTTTCATGCTTAAACCTGCTTGTTAGGAAATGAATCCAATTCTAATGTCACATGCATTGGCAATGGCCAGCTTCATCCTGATTGTATCCCAAAGCGGGACAAGGATCAAGTTGAGGTTTTAGCACTTTTCAGAGAACGTCCCAAGGGATTTCCTCACTTTCCGAAAGCTTTCGAATCCTCCACAAAGGCCTTCATACCTTCATCGCTTAAAGGATGATCGGCCACGGTTGATAATATTTGTGCCGGAACTGTGAGAATATCGGCACCAGCTAGCAGGCATTCCGTAAGTTGCACCTGATTGCGAAAGCTGGCGGCCAGGATTTCTGTGGTAATTTGGTAATTGGCGAAAACGGTAGCAATTTCAAAAATAAGTCTTGCGCCTGCGTCTTTGAGCTGTCCCCCCGATGCCACATACTCACTATTATGCAACACCTGATCTCCCTTGGAATTCTTATGGTCTTCGACCCAGTATAAAGAATTTCCAGGGGACCTTTCGGGTTTATCCTGTTTGTAAGCATAATCCGCCAAGCGACCCAAAAATGGACTGACATAGGCTGCGCCGGCATTGGCAGCCCAGAACGCCTGTGTAGTATTAAAGATCAAGGTGGTATTGACTTTTATGCCTTTTTCCCATAAGCGGCGGATCACTTTTAGTCCCGTAAACGGATCGGCAGTAGCAGAAACCGCTCGGTACCCGCCAATCGGAACTTTGATCACGGAATTGTCACCGAGCGCGGCCAATTCCGCCGCCTGGGCTACCATTTTTTCCTCCTCAAGCTCGGTCAATTCCAACGAGACCGGGAAGGGATGCAACAGAGTGCACAACTCCTTCATAATTTCCTTGGCATGATCCCAAGATTTAGCGCCAGCTTTTTTGAGCAAACTGGGGTTGGTGGTCACGCCATTGATGATCCCTGCTCGCAACAAAGGCTCGATGTCTGCCCTTGTGGCCGTATCCGCAAATATGCGTGGGGCCTTGGCGGCCGGATGTCTTAAGGGATTTCCAGCTTTATCCGGATTGATAACCGGCATGTTGTTTTTTCGGAGAAACATGGCTTCGCTGGAAAACGCTGGATTAAACATAAGAGGACCTCTGGGTTGGATATGGAATGAAATTGAAAAGAGGCATTACATGGGTCGTGGTTAATCGGGTACTGTCACACAAATAGCGTCGCCATGCAGGGACACCGGATACGTTTCCAATTGGGCATTGATACACGGCCCCATGTCACAAATACCTGTATCCGGCAAGTAGCCGGCGCCGTGGGTCTTGCACCTGATCCTATCGGCCTCGGCATGGAAAAAGTCGCCATCACCGAGGTCCATGGGAACGGGCCAATGGCAACACATATTCAAATAGGCATGGTAACCTTGGTGGTACAGTATCAGAAAGCCTTGCACCTCATAGCCCTTACGCATAAAAGTGAAAGTACGTGTTTCACCATGGACCATTGTGACAACGCCTTCCATGCGGATTTCCATGCTGCGTTCTTTATCTGCCCATAGTTATGCCAAAATAGGCGGAAAGAGTCACCAGCACTAAGCCAGCTAGGGCGATGGCCAACCAAAGTGGGGCCGGTAACGACGTGGCTTCCGATTCTTCAAAATCAGTATCCAAAGGGGAGGTGTCCGGCAAACTTTCCAAGGATTGTAGAGCTTGTACAGCTTCCGATTCCACTTGGTTCGGGAAAGTGACATCTTCCGGACTCGGCGAGGGTAATGGTGTTAGTGCTTTGTGAGCAAAACTTCGATTGGCATGTGCCTCTTCGATGATTTTATCCCCCATAGCATCCAAGTCAGCCAACAATTTTTGATTTTCTGAAATCGCTGGATTGGGATAGAATAAAGTCCTATCACCCGCTTCGAACTCAATATTTTCTCGCTTCCCGCTTCGGCCCTCTGGCGTTTGAATCGGAGCAGCCAAAGGAACCGAAAAAGTGAGGTCGGGATTATGCACCGCTTGAACATCACTAACCACATCCAAATGGCTATGATCCGGTTTGACCCTTTTCGCTACAGTGGGTAAACCCGTCAAACCGGTGGGCGGTTGTGCAGTTAGAAGACTAGCGAGCAGCGATTCGACAGCTAATTTAAACGCTTCCACTGTTCCAAACCGATCGGTAGCATTTGCGGCCATGGACTTGAGGATGATTTCATCCGCGTCAATTCCAAAAATAGGGCTCAGTTCACTGGGCAGCCTTAATTGCGGCGCAGGTGTGCGACCTACTAAAATCTCATAAAGCAGCGCCCCGAGTGAATAAATATCGCTTTGCGGAAGGAGGTTGCTCCAATCCTGGCGCAGCTCCGGGGCCATATAGGAAATATATCTGCGCGCGTAGGCATTGAATTCGAATTCCTGAGGCGTTAAGAAACCCACTACGCCAAAATCGGTAAGTACGGGACCGTTAAGCGTGATAAAAATATTTTCGGGTTTTAAGCAACCATAACAACCATATTCGTGAATGGTTTCGAAGATTTCCAGTAGACTGCGGATAATTCCCACACCCGGCAAGACGCGATTTTCAAAGTTAAGCCTTTCCATCAGCCAAAGGCGCAACGGAGTACCAGGAATCCATTCCATGGTATAGTATGGAACGCCCTCAAAAATGTCAGCGGTAAAAATTTTAGCGATTCCCGGATGCTTGTACCTGGCAACTGATTCCGCCAGGAATTTAAAGCTGTCCGCCATCCCAGATTCTAAGGCTTTGCGGGCATGCATGGTTTTCAAAACAACTTCACGGTTGTCCTCGGCGGAATATCGGCACAGGTAGGCATTACAAAGGCTGCCTAATCCCAGATATTTTTCAATCCTATATCGACCAGCAAAAATATCACCCGTTTTTGGCAGGGTATTTTTGGCAGATGCGTTTCCGATTTCAGCGACTAGTTTTTTTGAAACGTCGGTGGGTTTTCGGGTCCGAATCGGTGGCGTATTCAATTGGCTCGCACCGCAATCCGGACAGACAGTTGCATTCAAGGTCAAGGAGGTCCCGCATTCACTGCATTGCATTCGTACTCTCCCCTAAAATGGGCTCCCCGCCAATGGTCGTTAGCGCGTCCCCCACTCCCTTTAATTTAAATAAACAATAGCCTATGGAACCGGACTTCGGTAGGTTCAAAAAAGAAAAGGTTCTTTCAGAATTAAGGCTATAATTGGATGCATGCGGGTATTCCTAATTACCGGTTTCGGTTTAGACAAGCGTGCCTTTGAACTGTTACAGCTGCCCGCCGAGCCTTTTGTCTTGGTGGACTTGATTCCTGTACAAAAAGGCGAGTGCCTTCCCAGCTATGCGCACAGGCTTGCTAAAATAATGGGCGTTGCAGCGGGTGATATTGTAGGCGGGGTCTCCTTTGGAGGCATGTTAGCCCTGGAAATAGCCAAAACTATTCCCGTACTCGGGGTAATTCAAATCGCTTCCTGTATGTATCCCCAGTTTATTAAAAGACGCTTTTTGTTTTTTGCGCCTTTAGCCCCCTACTTGCCTGACTTCCTAGTTCGAAAAATTTTTGCTTTAATTCCCAGCATTCTCAAATGGCAAAATATGCTCACGCCGCAGGGACAAGCTCTGCTAACCGATATCATGGGAAAATTCCCTCCCGCTCTGCTCAAAAGCCTCCCGCCGATGATCCTTCACTGGTCTGGATGTCAGCCTCCCAAACGATTTCGACATATCCATGCCGAGCACGATTGGCTAATTGATGTGGGCGGTCCGGCGTCAAGCCTCAAACTCATACCAGGAAAGAATCATCTCATTACTGTTTCCCATCCAAAGGAAGTCCGGTCCTTTTTATTGGAAACCGTGCAAGAATTTCTCAACGACTCCCGGACTTAAACAAAGTCGAGCTTGGGAAGCTTAGGCAAATAGCCTTCTGCATGGGCCAGGCGATAAAAAAGCTCCAAGGACTGGACATGTTCAGGTGAAAATCCATAATCAGCGGTTTGATAAAATTCCAGCATTAGGGATTGAGGTAATTCGGAAGGATAAAAGGAAGTCCATGCCGTTAAGGCTTTTACAGTATCAGCACGAAATGTCTGTAGAGAGGAGTCGAGAACCTGCTGGAAAACTTTGACCAATTGCGATTTTTGTTTCCAAGCTTCACGCCTGACCATCCAGAGCCCGAAAGAAAAGGGCAAGGCCTGCCATTTAGACCAGACATCTGCCAAATCGTACCGATATTTCCAGTTACCGGAAACAGATTCCAGCAATGCCCGGTCCCCGATAAAAACTCGGCCTAACGGTTCTTGTGATGTGGAATCAAGCTGAGGTGAAACTTTATAATAGTGCGAGCATAGAATCTGGAACAACACATTTGAGGTTGCCGAGTCCGGGGAAAGTCCAACCGGACAGGAATTCAAATCTTCCCATTTGACTTGAGAAAGGAACAAAACCGACTTCATTTCCATGCGACTGGAAGTTGAAATTCCAGGGAATAATTGATAATCCTGGAAATGCAAAGCATACTCGAAGCTGGAAGAAGGTGCGCAATCGATTCGGCCCGCTTGTAATTCTGCATTGAGATAGCTGGGCACACCGTCCAAGAAACTGAAGCCTTCCAGTCCAGCAAGTGTCGTATGGAAAAAAGGGGCACAGACCAGAAAGGGCAACCGCCCAACAAGCAGAGGTTCAGACAGAGTCATACTACGCAAACTAGTAAAGCAGGCTTGTAGATAAAACAAAATAGGGCGACTCGTTAAAGTCGCCCCTACTACCAGAATATGGAATCGGTTATTTGGATTTCATCTTTGCTTTTTTGGCGGTTTCCTTGAGGGCTAGGCCGGCTTTAAAGCCAACTGTGCGGGAAGCCTTGATTTTAATTTCCGCCCCGGTGGAAGGATTGCGACCTTTTCGTGCTGCGCGATTCTTAACCGTAAAGGTCCCAAACCCAATCAATTGCACAACGCCATCCTTTTTAATTCCCGTTTCGATTGCATCAATCATGGCGTTGACGGCCCGCTCCGCAGAGGCCTTGGTCTCCAGACCACTTTTAGAATCATTCATCATGGCTTGCACTAATTCTTGTTTATTCATGCTAAATCCTTTCAATGATTTTTTAGCCGGACGATTTTCGATCCGTGCTCCCATTATATACTTCGAAAAACATCAAAAGAAAAGCGGTGATTGATTTTTTTTCAAGTGCCACGCCGGAGCCCAATAAACATCGGACCTGGAGAAGATCAGCCCTGCAACTCAGATAGGACGGGACTTCCCGGTAACATGCCCCGCGATGCCGATAAAATGGGGCTTGTGGGGCACAGAGTCCATCAAGGCTAAACCATTGATTAAACTCGAAATAACTCTCCGCACATCTCCTGCTATCAGACCACTTTCATCTGCTCTAGAGCCTCAGCAAGCGTCTCCACAGGAAGTTGGCAGACCTGATTGCGGCAGACATAGAAAGCGGTTTGCTTGGGCTGGAAACGGTTTTTCAGAATCGGCAGAGAGCTTGGTGTTTGCGATCCCGCAACCAGCATATTTGGCAGGTAATGCTTTGCCAAGGCTTGCCTGCGGACCAGGGCATCGAGTCCGGCAATAACAACTTCATGAAACGGGGCGGCAAAATTCAATGCCAGCATGGCCCAATTGGAATAGCCCGAGCCATATCCGGGCATGTCCTCGCGTACCTGACCCAGCATCTCAGCAGCCATGGTGGAATATTTGCGGTCACCGAACAAGGAGCCTAGCGCAAACAGCGCTTTGGCCAAACTAGAATTGGAGGCCGGAGTGACATTGTCCTGAATTTCCATTTTGCGAGCGACGAGAGGTTTATCGAGATCAGAAGTGAAAAAGAAAAGCCCAGAAACGGAATCCCTGAAGTGCGTGATAGCGTAATCGACCAACTCCTTGGCCGTGAGCAGCCACTTTTCCTCTAAAGTTGCCTGATACAGTGACACCAGGGCTTCGGCCATGTAAGCGTAATCTTCCAAAAAGCCGTTGATGGTGAATCGGCCAGCTTTGTAACTTCGGAAAAGACCGCCATCCGGGCGTCGTCCAGATTCCAATAAAAAATTAAGATTGGTTTTCGCTGCCTGTAAATAGCTTTCATTTTCGCAGGCCAAATAGGCGGCGATGTATCCTTTGGCCATCAGGGCATTCCAAGAAAACAAAGTCTTGTCATCCAAACCAGGCCGGACGCGTCGGGAGCGAACTTTTAAAAGCTTTTCTTTAGCCGAGACGATTTTTTCTGTCCAATCCTCAATGCTTATCGCAGCAGCTTGAGCCAAGTCTTCGTCGGCCTGCTGTTTAAGAAGTATATAGTTTCCCTCCTCCCAATACCCTGTTGCATTCACAGCAAATGCATCACGGACGAGCGGAAATTGATCCCCTAATACGTTTTCCAATTCCTCCTTGCTCCAAACATAAAATTTGCCTTCTACACCTTCGCTATCCGCATCCAAGGCTGAATAGAACACACCTTCAGGCGAGGTCAACTCCCTGGCAACAAATTCTGCCGTCTCTTCAACCACCTTGCGGTACAAGATGTTTCCCGTGGCTTGAAAGGCTTCAGCGTACAGCTCCATGAGCTGGGCATTGTCATACAACATTTTCTCAAAGTGAGGAACTTTCCACTGTCCATCAGTAGAATAACGTGCGAAACCCCCTCCCAGATGGTCATAAATCCCTCCGTAGGCGATTTTGTCCAAAGTCAGTTTCACCTGCTCAAGAAGGGCGCCATTCCCAGTCAGATGGCTATAGCGTAGCAGGAATTGCCAATTGTTCGGCAAGGGAAACTTGGGCGCTCTATTCATGCCTCCTTCGATGCGATCAAAGTGCGCTTGCCATGGTTCGCATACGGCTTCCAGGTCCTCCAAAGTGAAGGAATAAGGCTGAGGGGCAGTCGCCATCGTTTCGCTTTGCTTAACGCCCTTGGTGAGCTGCTCTGCATACTTAATGACCTTATCCGGGTCATTGCGGTACATGTCCGAAAGGCTTTCGAGTACATTCTTCCATTGCGGAGTGCGAAAATAGGTGCCGCCGTAAACTGGTCTGCCATCCGGCAAGGTAAAGCAGTTCAGCGGCCAACCACCTTGACCCGTTATCAGCTGAACGGCATTCATATACACCTGATCTATATCCGGCCGCTCCTCGCGATCCACTTTGATGCACACAAAGCGTTCATTCATTATCGCTGCGGTGGCGTCATCTTCAAAGGACTCTCGCTCCATCACATGACACCAATGGCAGGCGGAATAGCCAATGCTGATCAGCAATAGTTTGTTTTCACTTTTAGCCCGCTGTAAGGCTTCGTCACTCCAGGGATACCAATGTACTGGGTTGTGGGCATGTTGCAGAAGGTAAGGACTGGTTTCACCGGCAAGCCGGTTGGGGGTAGACATAGCCTCAGAAGGTAAAATTAAAATCGCAAAGGTATCTGACTGCGCCTCCCTAAAATGGAATAGGATCCGGGGAAGCCGGAAAGGAAGTCAAATGAATTCCGGTTTTTCAAAGGCGCAATCAGAACACCAACGGGTCCCGGTAAAAATTTGATCATTTCCTTGGCCAGCCCATCGCCGATCAAATAATAGCTCTCCGCATTCCGATTCCAGTGATAGACTTGATCCGACGGAGAGTCTGCGATCAGGCGCCAAAAAGGCCGGGTTTCCACGGTGAAAACCTTTCCATTCAACTCGGTGTGGCCGGGAACCGCATTCTGACCGGGTAGAATAATAGTCTGAATGTTTTTCTGCCAGGTATCGGATGTCGTGGTGTAACCGTTGAAACCACTATTGGCGATTATGAAAGGCATGGCAGAAACGTTAAATGCCGTACGCACATCCTTAATGAAATTGACCATGTTCTTTTCATATTCATTGGCCATTGCAGTGCTGCCACCATCATTCCAGCCCTGATGCCAACCGAATCCGGCGATTTCGTACCCTTGCCCAGCATAGGACGGAAAATTTGTTTTGATATTAGCGAGCACATCTTTTACGATGCTCACCAGCTGGGTATAATAAGGTCCGACAGTCCCACCGGAACTCGGAGGTCTAAAATCCACAGCTAAACTTTTTCCACCCCAGGCGGTTTTGATTATTAGAACCTGTTCGGTATAAAAGTTGCCTATCAGATGTCCAAATTGCAATTCAGGCCCGATAGTAGTCGCAGCACCACCATATCCAGTGGTCAGATTTCCTTTTTTGGTTCCCTGTCCACCGCCAGCAAAGTAAATCCACACATCATTACGTACCACCCAAGCGCCTGAGGCATCCGCAAGGTGGCCATAGACTGCTTTATTATTGGTCCACAGGTATTTTAAATTTCCCTTGACGCCGGATGTCATTTCACCCTGGCCTTCCATATTGGATTGACCCGCCAGAATGAAAACTTTTATTTTCGACTGGGAAAATAAATCGACCGGGCAGAAAAAGAATGCTCCCAAAACAAAGGCCCCCAATACATTCGAAAGATATTTATGGTGCACTTCTAACCCCTATTTCATCGGTCGCGTCAAAATGACGGTCCTAGGTCCAAAATACCGGAATAATGGAATAAAAGATTGGCATATCCGATTGAATTATTGCCCATATTGACTCAACCAGGACGATATGTGTGCAAACCAGATCAGCCACAAGCACGACCGGAACCCGAACGGGGCCAGCAACACATTCGCAAGCATTGGCCCCTCTGGCAAACGCTTCCATCAGACCGCCTGCGCCCCCAGGTCCTCAATCTGCTTCACCCAGCGCCGCACCTGATCCGGCTTGGCTTCGCTGGCAGGTCCCAGGTGGGTCAAACGGGTGGGTTTGAGGCCCACAAATTCCAGGATCTGCCGGCGCAACTGCCAGAACAAGGCGTTCTTATAGGCCAGCCGCATGAACCAACCGGGAGTGTCGGAGGTGACGACCACCCGCGCCGAGCGGCCTGTCAGCAGCGGCATGGGCAGGCCAAGCCGGGTTTTGTTCCGGGTGTCGAAGGCCCTCCCGGGCAGCAAGGCCCGGTCAAAGAGTCCCTTGACCTTGGCGGGCAGCCCTCCCCACCACATGGGAGTAGACATCATGAAGTGCTCGCTCCACGACAGGTCTTGCACCCATTGCTCCAGCACGGGCTCAAGGGGCTTGGCTGAACGGTAGTCGGCCCAGCCGAAGTCGGCGTCGAAAGCCATGTCGTGCAGGTGAGTGAGGCGGACTTCGTGTCCGGCCCGGCGCGCAGCTTCGGCATAGGCCTCCACCAAGGTCCGCGACAGGGATTGTTTGGCCGGATGGCCGTTGAGGATAAAAATGCGCTTCATGGGTACTGCTCCTTTAAAAATGACCGAGGTCAAATTAATAGCATAATAAATGACTAAGGTCAATATATATTGACTTTGGTCATTAAAATGCCATCCGCGATGCGCGGAACAGTCAATCCCATACGGGAATTGCCGAATGCTTTCTATCCTTCCTAACGTCCCATGCGCAAAGCCATCCAGCAGAGAACCCTTGAAACCCGCTCCCGATTGACCTCGGTGGCGGACAAGCTCGTCGCGGAAAAAGGCTTCGAGGCGTTGCGCATCGAAGAAGTGGTGCTACGCGCTGGTGTGGCCAAGGGCACCTTCTTCGCCCATTTCAAGGACAAGGATGAGTTGATGGACCTGCTCATCGGCGAGCGCATCGCTGGACTACTCGACCGCATGGACACCGGGCCCGGGCCACGGGACCCCGATCAACTGGCCAAGCGCCTGATGCCCCTAGTGGCACTGATGTCCTCGGAGCGCTATGTTTTCGATGTCATCCTGCGCCGTTCTGGCGCCATGGCCCTGGAAGATATCGGTCCCATCGCCCTCTCCTTCGGCCGCCTGGGCGAAATCATCGGCAAGTGGTTGTCCCAGGGATCATTCCGGAAAGACGTGTCCATTGAAATCCTGGTCGAGGGGGTTGAGGCCTTCCTGGTGCAGACCCTGGCGTTAAACTTCTGCGCCCTGCACAAGGACCAGGCCATGAAGACCCGGCTCCAGCCCTACCTGCGCGCCTGGTTGTCGCCAGCGGCAGTTTGAATACCTGCGCGAGCAAAATCCTACTCGTTATTCCCGGGGCTTTTTTTCAGAGAATCATCGACTCCGCTTACAGACTTGATGTCCTGTGTAAAGCGCAAGGATCTTGATGCCCACTGCTCCCGGATCCTGTAGTATGACGATTCAGACTGGGTTCCTTGCCGAGAAAGCTGCTCAAGAAGGGCCGTTCGCAAATTGTTTTTCTCAGGATCTGCTTTTTTCGAAGCTATGCGTTCCCATTCGGATTGAAGAAGTTTTGCCACCTGCTCGGCGCGCATTTTCGCCTCTATCCGGGTCAGGCAAGCAGCCGAATCGATGGGATTGCCGATTTTAAGTTCCGAGGAGTGCTTGGAAATGATCCAAAATCCGTAGTCGCTACGAACTGGCCCCACTGTGTCCTTTTTTCCCCGGCCGATTTTTGTCCATACCATACTTTTTATGGACGCAGGCAAATCGGACGATGAGATTTGTTTCCAGGATGGTCCCGGGTCACCGCCATTTCGCCGGAGAGGAGGCACCAATTGCAGAGATAGGTCGAGGCTATCTTCTTCCAGGCAGAATTCCTTCTGGTTCCTTAACGCCTGTATCGCATCGGATCGGCTCCCCATTTTGACTTGCGATTCAATCCGGTTAATAACTGGGAGAATTTTCCCGAGCGCTTCGGAGGATGGCAGCCGATCGAACCAAGTACAAGTAAGGTAGCCGAAGGGTACCTTTTGGATAGAGGTCCATTCGCCATATTCCAAATTAGCCAATGAAGCAAGGACGGTATCAGGCAACTTAGATGCGGCCATGGTAACGGGAAGTATCACACTTTTGGAATCCTCGAGCCGGGTCACGAGCCAAGCGGAATCGGAAGCCGCGAATACCTGGACCCTGAGGTTGGGAAATGCCTTAAGGAGTATTGGTAAATGGATCGTTTGGAATAATGCACGGTATTCATTCCGTGTTTTTTGCGCATGGGGATCGGAAGACTCAATGGAATCCGATTGGTAAGCATTCAAGAAAGCACGATCTAGTAATTGATCGAAAACCGCTCGCCGCGCTTTCGAGGCGCTTAAGGCAAGAGCTTCATCGGACTTGAACTCCAAGGAATCGGGAAAGTATGAGGGCAAGTACCTATTGAATTGCGCCGCCGAAATGGAGCAGTTGCCGGATTCGCTTTCATAGGCCAAGCAGGAATCTCCCGCTCGGCCGACTTG
>JAYSRH010000209.1:0-4159 GCA_043721115.1 Fibrobacteria bacterium
TCCCAGGGAATGGAGAAAATATGGGATTCGATTCATGAAAGGCACCAGTTCATACAATTTGGAGGTGGTTAACCCAAACGGAAAGAATATGGGTATCGCCCAATGTGAGGTAGATGGAATTTCTCAGATTCCTGTACCCGATTCATTAGCCTTAATCGATGACGGCAAGGATCATTATTTCAAATTTATTCTTGGATGAAATAGTTTATTCTTGGATGATTTTTAAAGGTTTTAAATGTTTTAAATATGTATTGCGCGGCCCTCGACCCCAAGGGCAGCTTCCTTGATGGCTTCAGCCAAAGTGGGGTGAGCATGGGACGTCATTGCTAGGTCTTCGCTGCTGGCTCCAAATTCCATGGCTACCACGGCCTCGGCAATCAAATCTCCGGCATGGTTTCCGATAATATGCACGCCTAGAATGCGATCGGTTTTGGAGTCGGCTAGGACTTTGACCCGTCCCTCCGTTTGTCCCTGTACGCGGGCGCGTCCGTTGGCCAAAAAAGGGAATGTGCCCTTTTTATACGATACTCCGTCTGCCTTCAGTTCTTCTTCCGTTTTTCCGACTGACGCAATTTCCGGATGGGTATAGACGACTACGGGGATGGCATTATAGTTGACATGGCCATGTTTTCCCGCTATACCTTCCACACACGCAACACCCTCTTCTTCGGATTTATGCGCGAGCATAATGCCGGGTATGACGTCACCAATGGCATAAATACCGGCTTCCGAAGTTGCGTATTTTGCATCCACGGGAATGCGACCTTGTCCGTCCAATTTGATTCCCACGGATTCTAGTCCAAGGTTTTCAGTATTTGCCACGCGTCCCACGGCCACCAGCACCTTATCGCACTGGATTGGGTCGAGCCCTTCGCACGTGACTATTGCCCCGTCGCTTTCCGCAGTTCCAGCCGCAAGGACGGAAAGTACGCGTATGCCCAGTTTAAAATCTAAACCTTGCTTGGTCAGGATTTTTTGAGCTTCAGCGGAAATCTCGGTATCCATTCCCGGCAAAATGCGAGTGAGATATTCCAACACGGTAACTTTGGCGCCCAAGCGATTCCAAACGGATCCTAATTCCAATCCGATGGCACCGGCCCCAATTACGACAAGATGCTTGGGCACTTTGGAATAGTTTAATGCCTCCGTGCTCGTACCAATATTTATTCCGTCCGCCTTAGCACCAGGAAGCATGGCAGGTTTACTTCCGGTGGCGATTAGGATTTTTGCGGCGGTCAGAGTTTGAGGCTGCTTTTCGCTCCCGGCATCCACCGCAACCTGTTGATTGCCAATCAGTTTACCAGTGCCTACAAGGCGGGTGATATTGGCCTTTTTGAAAAGGCCATCAATCCCCTTGGCATTCGTTCTGACGACAGTATCCTTGAAACTGAGCATGGAAGGCAGGTCCAGATCGACTGAACCGACTTTAATGCCGAAGCGACTCAGGGACATTTTAGTTTCCCAATATTTTTCACTGGCTTCCAAAAGTGCCTTACTTGGAATGCAGCCTATGCGCAGACAAGTGCCTCCCAAGGATTCCGACTTTTCCACGCAGGCGACTTTCATTCCCAACTGGGCGGCGCGAATAGCGGCTACATAACCGCCAGGACCTGCGCCAATGATGATCAAATCAAAAAAATTGTCCATTCAATTCTCCAGAAGAACCAATCAAATTCCAAGCAAGATTCGTGCGGGCTCTTCCAAAATATCTTTGATGCGTTTTAGGAAGCCCACGGCTTCACGCCCATCCACTATTCGATGGTCATAGGTCAAGGCCACGTACATCATGGGGCGGATAACTACTTGCCCATCGCGCGCCACAGGTCGGTCCTGTATGGCATGCAGGCCAAGGACTCCGCTTTGGGGGGGATTGACTATGGGTGTGGAGAGCAGCGATCCATAAACCCCACCATTGCTAATGGTAAAAGTGCCACCTTTGAGTTCCTCAAGTTGCAAGGTATTAGTCTGTGCGCGTTTTCCGAAATCGGAGATCGCCAATTCCACTTGGGCAAAGCTCAGTTTTTCGGCATTGCGTAGCAACGGCACTACTAGGCCTTTTCCACTACCTATGGCCACGCCGATATCATAGTACTGTTTGTAAATAATATTATTGCCTTGAATTTCCGCATTGATTTCCGGAACAAACTTTAACGCTTCCACTGAGGCCTTCACAAAGAAGGACATAAAACCAAGCTTGGTCCCGTATTTTTTGACAAAGGATTCCTGATGGCGCTTGCGCAAGTCCATGGTTACGGACATGTCGATTTCGTTGAAGGTGGTCAGGAGGGCAGCATTCTGATGCGCCTGCACGAGTCGCTCCGCTACCTTTTTGCGTAGCATAGTCATCGGCACTATTTTTTCCTGCCGTTCTTCAGGGATATTGGATGAAACGGTTTTCACCATTGCATCCTGGGATTTGGCTTCAACATGGCGCTGGACATCCTCTTTGAGCAAACGATGGCCGGGGCCGGTTGCTTCCACTTCTGCAGCTGAAATTCCATTTTCGGCAAGTACACGTGCCGCCGCCGGCATCACCACAGCAGGCTCAACGGGGCCAGGCTCAATATGGCCAATCACGTCACCTACCTTTGCCATTTGGCCTTTGGCAATGAGAATCTTGCTCAAGGTACCGGATACGGGTGCGGGCAATTCTACCGTCGCCTTGTCGGTTTCGATCACGGCCAGATTTTGGTCCATCACCACGCTGCTTCCTTCAGCGACGAGCCATTGAGCAATTTGTACTTCAGTGATGGACTCGCCAATCTTTGGAACTATGAGATCAACAACCATTTCATTTCCTCTTTTAAATCAATGTTTGATCTTTAAATCAGGGTATTGGATCCAAAGGCCTTGGCTATAATTTCTTTTTGTTCCAGTATATGGCTGTTGGCCGACCCTGTGGCGGGGCTTGCGGAGGCAGGACGTTGAATTCCCCGGAAGGGAAATCTATCAAGAAGTCGCTCGCCGAAGCGAACCAACAAGTAGCGCCACGCGCCCATATTTTCCGGCTCTTCCTGAACCCAGGTGACAGGTGTATTATCCGCAAATGGTGCCAGAGCCTCAGCCATGGTAGCTGGACTTAGAGGATAAAGTTGTTCGATTCTGAGAATCGCAATATCCTTACGGTTCAATCTTTCCCGCTCATCTTCCAGTTCATAATAAATCTTTCCACTGCACATGAGAACCGAGGTTGTTGCGGAGGCATTAATGAGAGTATCGGCCAGCACGCGTTGGAAGCCGGTGGTGGTAAAAGCCTCCAAGGGTGAGAGTGCTCTTGGGGATCGGAGCAGACTCTTAGGTGTCATCACTATCAGTGGCTTGCGCCAGGGTCTCAAAACTTGCCTGCGTAACAAATGGAAGTATTGAGCCGGTGTGGTGACATTGGCCACTTGGATATTGTCCTCGGCCGTTTGCGCTAAAAAGCGCTCTAGATGAGCGCTGGAATGTTCCGGACCCATGCCTTCAAATCCATGCGGCAACAGCATGACAAGCCCGGAAAATCGATGCCATTTGTCTTCAGAGCTGACAATGAACTGGTCGATTAAGGGCTGGGCCACATTGGCGAAGTCCCCAAATTGTGCTTCCCAAAGCACCAATCCCTTTGGGCATTCGAGACTATACCCATATTCAAAACCTAGTACGCTATTTTCGCTGAGTGGACTGTTATAGATTTCCACTCCCGCCTGGTTCTCAGATATATGCTGCAAAGGCATCCAGGTTTTGCCATTTTCAAAATCATGCAACACCGCATGGCGCTGACTGAAGGTGCCGCGCTGACTATCCTGGCCGCTCAATCGAATCCGATATCCTTCTTCGCACAAGCTGGCAAAGGCCAAAGTCTCAGCCGCCGCCCAATCAAACGGTTTTTCACCGCGTCCCATCAAGCGACGGTGCTCTAAAATCTTTTCCACCTTAGGATGCGGGTGGAAATATTCTGGATAGCTTGTAAGCTTTTCCATAAGGGCGGACAAATTGATTGCTGATATATTCGTTGGAACATCATCGGCTTCGCTTTCAGCGCCACCGGTATACCCTTGCCAAAGGCAGTTGGTTTTTTCCTCCAGCTTCACATACTCAAGGCCACGGGCCTGAGACAAGCCTGCTTCGAGTTGCACAGTACATTTAGCTGCAATCTCATCGGCTTCTTCACGGGTTACGC
>JAYSRH010000210.1:0-11200 GCA_043721115.1 Fibrobacteria bacterium
AACTCGGCTTGGAAAATATCGCCCGGCTCCTTTTTTTCACCATGGGTCTCACGGCGCGACTCTCTAGCGAAGGTGCCGAAGGGGGTGGGGATTTGTATCTACGGGCAGCTCCATCCGCTGGTGGACTGTATCCTACGGAAGTTTATGTAGCGGTAAGAAATCAAACCGGCCTTGCCGATGGCCTCTACCATTACCACTCGTTAAAGTCCGCGTTGATTCCCGTTTGGCAGGGTTCTTTCTGGGGGGATCTCAAACATTATTTTCTAGGTCACCCCGGAGTGGAATCGGCAGACCTCATCCTTATCTTCACTGGACTTTACGGTCGTAGCGCTTGGCGCTATAAGGAGCGGGCCTACCGGCGTATCCTGCTCGATACCGGCCATGCGGTTGGGAATTTGCTGGAGGTGTGCCGTCATAGCGGGCTGGATTATACATTGCTAGGCGGTTTTCTGGACGCCGGTTTGGAAGAGCTGCTTTTCTTGACTTCCAAAGAGGAATTTCCACTTTTGGGCGTAGCGATAGGCCCATCCGGAACCTTACCCTCCAATCACGGCCAATATCCCAGCGATCCGCCCGATGAAGCCGTCCAGAGGCTTTCCGCACAAGCCAAAGCTGCAAACCCCTCCGATGTTCGGGATCCCATTCAAGTGCAGCAGAATGCATGCGAACGCATCTTAGCCTTAGACAATCTGCGCTCGCCGATTCCAGACGCTCAGGTGTCGCATCCTTTTAGTTTTAGCGCTGATCCAAAGCAAGAGTATCACGTCCTTAAAACCATTCTCAACCGGCGCAGTTGTCGCAAGTTCAATGGACAGTCCATCTCCCTGGCCAAGGTTCGCGAGGCACTGGCTTATGCTTTTCGATCCGAGGGCAATGCCTGGACCATGGCCCCAGGCCATTTGGACTATCATGTGGTGATATTGAATGTGGAAGGCTTGGAAGCGGGAGTCTATCTGTTCCATCCAAACACGCTGACGCTGGAACCCCAGCAAATTGGGGATTTCCGGTCCGAAACACTTTTCTTATGCCTGGGCCAAGAGTTGGCGGCGGAATGCGCCTATGCCCTTATTTATACCTCCGACCTCGCGGAATTGGCCAAGACATACGGGGATCGCGGCTACCGGTATGCCTGCATGGATGCAGGTCAAATCGGCCAACGCATCAACTTGTGGACCATTCAGCAAGGGTTTGGTTCCAGTGGAATTGGCGGCTATTATGACGATCAAGGCAATGAGCTGCTGGGTCTCCCACTGTCTCACGGCATCTTGTATATCACTTTGGTCGGCGTTCCCGACGAAGGTTGAGCGAGCGTCCTCCTACATGCTACATTTAGCGGCTGCCAAGCACGTGTTAACGAAGGTCCCCAATACATGACTCCGGAACTGTCCCTATACAACACCGCCGTTCGCAAGCAGGAAATTTTCAAGCCGCTCCACCCAGGAGTGGCCAATGTCTATTGCTGCGGTCCGACCGTTTACAATTATGCCCATATCGGCAATCTGCGCACGTATGTTTTCGAGGACTTGCTGCGCCGCACCTTGGACTACCTGGAGTATAAAGTCAACCATATCGTGAACATCACCGATGTCGGCCATTTGACCTCCGATGCCGATACCGGCGAGGACAAGATGGAAAAAGGCGCCGCGCGCGAAGGCAAAACCGTCTGGGACATCGCCGAGTTCTATACCCAGGCTTTTTTCAAAGACTGGAAACGCCTCAACCTCATCGCCCCCACCCATTGGGCCAAAGCCACCGATCATATCCCCGAACAAATCGCTTTGGTCAAAACTTTGGAGGACAAAGGTCTGGCCTATGTGATTCCCGATGACGGGGTGTATTTCGACAGCGTCAAATTTCCGCGCTATCCTGATTTTGCGGGACTGGACGTGGCCGGTATGCAAGCCGGGTCCCGCGTCGGGGTAGTGGAAGGGAAGCACAGTGCGACTGATTTTGCGCTGTGGAAATTTTCTCCCAAAGATTCTAAGCGGGCGATGGAATGGGATTCTCCCTGGGGCCGAGGCTTTCCGGGCTGGCATGTGGAATGCTCGGCCATGGCCATGAAACATTTAGGGCCCACCCTCGATATCCATTGCGGCGGTACCGATCATATTCGCGTCCATCACACCAATGAAATCGCCCAGAGCGAGGGTGCCACGGGTGTTACCTTTGCCAATTTCTGGCTGCATGGCGGCTGGCTGCTCGAAGCTCCGGACGAAAAGGGCGGCGGGGGAAAGATGTCCAAGTCTTCCGGTGAGTTCGTCACCTTGGACTACCTCTTGGGCAAAGGCTACGACGCCATGGACTATCGTTACTACTGCTTAACCGCCCATTATCGGTCGTATCTCAATTTCAGTTGGGAAGGCTTGGATTCCTCGCAAGGATCCCTCCGAAACTTAAGGCGTAAAACCGATCCATTGGTGGGCCGGGCAACTCGCATCGCCTCGGAATCGGCCTTGAGCTGGCAGAATAAATTTCGCCTTGTCGTGTATGATGACTTGGGTTTCCCACAAGCCCTGGCGGTCTTAAATCAGATGCTCAAGGACAAAGATTTGCTTGAGGGCGAAAAGGCGGCTCTCGTCCGCGACTTCGACAGATTGCTTGGACTTGGCTTAAGTGAAAAGCCCCCGGAACCGGAAGCCCAAGCCATTCCGGCAGACGTGACGACGCTTCTTGAAGAGCGTAAGCAGGCTCGGAAGAATAAAGACTTCCGTCGCAGCGATGAAATTCGCGATCTCCTGAAAGCCCGTGGTTTTGCCATCAAGGACAATCCCGATGGAACATCACAAGCCCTTCCTATTGGATAAGCTGCACGCTTGGATAAGATGTTACCCTTCGGTAACTCACTGCAAGTTCCAGCATCTTTGGTTGGCGCGGCGGACCATTCCCAAAGGACTAGCGATTTTTCTATTTATGGGACAGAGATAATTGATATAATCCGAATCCGGAGTCATCCGGAAGAGGTCCTCACCATCAACTCAAGTCACGGCGGAAACATGATCAGGATGGACGATAAAGACAAAGAAAAGAAAGACAAGGATGAAGGCGGGCTTGCCAAGGAGATCATGGAGTCTTTTATCAAGGCTCGCAAGATTTTCCTCTGGTCCCAGGTAGACGATACCACCGCCGAGAAGCTGGTCAAACAGCTCATGTTCCTGGACACGCAGAATCACGAAGACATCATCTTTTACATCAACAGCCCTGGCGGAGTCATATCTTCCGGACTGGCGATTTATGATGCCATGCAAGCGGTCAAATCCGATGTGGTCACGGTGGTGAGCGGCCAAGCTGCCAGCATGGGCGCGGTGCTTTTAGCCGGCGGTGCCAAGGGCAAGCGCTATGCGTGGAAAAATTCCCGTGTCATGATCCATCAGCCTTTGATCTCCGGCCATATGTTTGGGCCGGCCTCGGACATCCAGATTCAGGCAGAAGAAATGCTCCGCATCCGCGCCTCCTTAAATGGCATCATTGCACTCCATTCAGGGAAAACGTCAGCCCAGATTGAACTCGATACCGAGCGGGACAATTTCATGACCGCCGAAGAAGCCAAGGCCTATGGCCTAATCGACATTATTGAGAACCGTTTGTGAGTATGGGGGGCGGCCCCCTTCCATCGGGATGAAAACCATGCTAAAATGGACCAAGCACCCCAAAAAAGATCAAACGCATGAGTGAAGACCCGAAAAAACGTTACCTGCGAATCATTCAAGATCTTGGACAGATTCCCACCATGCCCACCATTGCCGCCAAGGTGATGCAAATCGTCAACGACCCCCATTCCTCTGCCGAGGACGTTGCCAAATTCATCTCCCGCGATGTGGCCCTTACTTCCAAGGTGCTGCGTCTGGCAAATTCGGCTTTTTACGGAATACCGAGAACCATTTCTTCCGTCAATTCCGCTATCGTCATCTTGGGATTCAATACTATCCGAAGTCTCGTCCTGTCCGCTTCTGTGCTTAAGGTTTTCCCTTCCAAACCCGGCCTCGTCAGTTTTGATCGCAAAGCCTTCTGGAAGCATTCCTTCATGGTAGGCATTGCCTCGCGCATGCTCGCGCAGGTGTATCGCAAGAAAAAGCTCGTGGACTTGGAAACAGCCTTTAGCGCCGGATTGCTTCACGATATCGGCAAGATCATTCTGGAACAATACGCCAATGACGATTATATCCCCGTACTTAAGGCAGCCAAGGAAAAAGGTCTACCACTGTTTATGGTAGAAAAGTCCCTGCTTGGAATGAGCCATGCCGATGTGAGCGGAATGCTGATCGACAAATGGCAAATGCCCAATGAATTGCGCATGCCCATCATCATGCACCATTCTCCCATGGACGACAAAGATGCACAGGATATGGCTTGCCTGGTTCATTATGCCAACCATCTCTGCCATTTGCAAGGCAGCGGGTGTATGGAAAACGAAACCTTCGCGCCTTTTTTAAAGCCGGCGGAAGAGTTCTTGGCTCTCGGCATCAGTCAAGAGGACTTGCTTTTGGAATTGGAAAAACATGTTCAAGAGGCCGAACCGTTTTTCTCTCTGATAGAGGCCAACTAAGGTCGTCCCAATCCTTCCGATGGCAGAGACCGATTTCGGAAACCCAGAAGCCTTTTTCAATCGCCATGGCGCGACCCTAAAAAATCCAGTCCTTATCCGGGAAACCCTAATGGTGTTACGGGATCCAGCTTGCTCGGCTTCGGACCTCGTCAAGATCCTGGAAAAGGATCCGGGCATTTCTTCCAAGGTCTTGAAGTCCGCCAATTCCGTGTTCTTCGGAACGCCTAAATCCATCACTTCGCTTAAGGCCGCAATCGTGCGCCTCGGAAACCATAACATCTCCCGAATCGCGCTGGCCTCCTCTTTGGGCGCTTCGGGATCGCTTCAGTGGGCAACGTTTTGGCGGCATTCGATTGGCGTGGCGATTTTATCCCGACATATCGCAAAGTTTTCCGGAAACTACACCGATCAGGAACAGGAAGAATTTTTCAGCATGGGGCTGCTCCACGACCTCGGAGTCTTGATCGAAATGGGATCGGGCGCATTCTCCAAGGTGGAAAAAGTTTTACTGAGCGGACCGATAACGATTTCCGAGGCGGAAATCCAAGTGTTCGGGTTCGATCATTGCCAACTCGGCAAGCTGGTTGCCGAGTTGTGGAATTTCCCAAATGATCTTGTCCATGCCATCGCCTACCATCACCAGCCGGAGGCCAGCAAAGATTTTTATCGAAAGGTCACGGTCGTGCACCTAGCCAATCTCGTGTGTCATGGCTTTCAACTGGCAAACATGCCAGGAGAGGCACCGCCACCTACTCAGGAATCGTACTTGCAGGATTTGAGCTTGCCCGTGGAGCAATTGGTCCTTTTTGGCGATTGGCTACTCCAGCAACAGACGGAAATCCAAGCCTTCGGCGATATGATGGGTTCTTAGTAATATTCCATTCGAGGAAAATTACACAATGGGACTTTTTGGAAAAATTGCCCGCAGTCTGACCAAGACTCGGCAAAACATGGTTAAAGAGCTGCAAGGCGTCTTTGGAAAAGGCAAGCTTACTGAAGCCATCATCGAGAACATCGAGGAAAAACTTTTGGCTTGCGATATCGGTATGGACGTGGCCTCGCTTATCATGGCTGAGGTGCGTCAAAAAGCCAAGGGTGAGGAAATCGATAGCAAGCAATTGCTGGAATGGATGGCTGCAGCTACCCTAAATTTATTGCCAAAAACTCCGGTATGGCATAGCAAGGGCAAGCCCCATGTCATCTTGATGATCGGCGTAAACGGCGCCGGTAAAACCACCACAATCGGCAAGCTGGCCCACTATTACAAGGCACAGGGCAAACAAGTTTTGCTTGCCGCCGGGGATACTTTCCGCGCGGGTGCCATTCAGCAATTGGAAAAGTGGGCGCAACGTGTAGGCGTGGACGTGATCAAACATCAGGAAGGGGCGGATGCCGCCTCGGTTGCTTTTGACGCGTATGCTTCGGCCAAGGCCCGGGGCATGGATGTGCTCATTATCGATACGGCCGGCAGGCTGCAAAATAAAACCCATTTGATGGAGGAACTGCGGAAAATGGTACGCGTGCTACGCAAACACGATCCGGCCCTTCCCCATGAATGCCTTTTGGTCATCGATGGCAATACTGGACAGAATGCCATTCAACAGGGTCAGGGCTTCAACGCCATCGTCACTCTTGATGGTCTCGTGGTTACTAAATTGGATGGCACGGCCAAGGGTGGCTCCATTATTCCCATTTGCCGGGAATTCGGTATTCCTGTGGCTTGGGTTGGCGTGGGTGAGGATTTGGAGGATTTAATTCCTTTTTCTCGTGAGGAATATGTGCGGGGTCTTTTTCTCAAAGAAGGGGAAGAAACCGATTTGGTGCCTGACGCCACAGCTTTGCCGAAAGGCACGAGCGCGTCCGATTATTATTTGGGAGTTTGAGAGACTAAATCGCGATTTAACCGTTTTCAACCTTTTCAGCGGTAAAATCCTAGGCATGATTGAATGCCCCCACTTGTCTCCGCCTAGATGCGCTTTGTACCTTAACAATTCAGGGGATATCGCGTTGACAGGTTTAGGCTTCGGCAGTATTATCAGATTACGGACCAATTGGCTGCCCGCGCTGATGCTATTGGCTTTGACAGGTTGCCGGCAGCACGAGAACTCGCCAGACGCCAAGTTTGTAGGTTTATATGTGGAGCTCAAGCTGGCGACGGTGGGTTTTGCCAATGATTTGGATCGGGCGAATGAAGTAAGGAGGGTTATTTTGGCACAGCATCAGGAAACACCCGCCGGTTTTCATGCTCAATATGTCCGGTTAATGGCGCAGCCCGAGGCGTGGAGAACGTTCCAGGAAAAAGTCATTGCCCAAGTGGAAATCTTTCAGAATAGTCATAAAAGGATTCAGAAGGATTCCATACCGCAGACTGGTATTACCGATTCTGTTAAGTTGAAAAAAGTCAATAAAGCCGCAAAAGGCAAATAGGAGAATAGAATGGCATCCGAATTTGTAGTAGAACTGACCAGCGACAATTTTGAAAAGGAAGTGGCCGCCTATGCGGGCACGGTCCTGGTGGATTTCTGGGCTCCCTGGTGCGGTCCTTGCCGCATGGTGGGGCCTGTGGTTGAAGAAATTGCCAAGGAGTACCAAGGAAAGGCAAAGGTGGGCAAGCTCAATACCGACGAGGCTTCGGATATCGCCAGCAAGTTTGGGATTCGCAGCATCCCAACTTTGCTTTTCTTCAAAAACGGAGCGGTGGTCCAACAGTTGGTTGGTGCGTATCCAAAAAGTAAGATCAGCGAAAAGCTGGAAAGCGCCTTGGCTTGATATGAAGGGTTTGGGGCGTAGTCTCTCTCTACTGCTGCTTTGCGGAGCCCAGGTTTTCGCCGAAGGCGTCAACTGGAAAACCTTTGAAAAGGGTTTGAAGGATGCGGCTGTAAGCAAGAAATACGGTTTCGTCGATGTATACACGGACTGGTGCGGCTATTGTAAGTTGCTCGAATCCCAAACATTGAAAGCCCCGAAGGTGATGGAGGAGCTCCAAAAGAATTTTGTGAGCATCAAACTCAATGCTGAAAGTGAAGAGGTGGTCACTTACAAGGGAAAAAAAATCACCTTGCGTGAGCTTTCGGCTCAGTGGGGTGTGGAAGGCTTTCCCACTATGCTTTTTCTCAACTCCAAGGGGGAGATCATCGGAAGTTTCGCTTCCTTCGCAGAGGCTGATTTGATGGTCAACTTACTCCGTTATATATCTTCAGGAGCACGGGAGAAGAAGATTTCCTTCGAGAATTTTTTGAAAGAGCCTTCTTGATGGAATACCTCTTTTTTATTGCACTGGGTCTCCTGGCCCATACTTATTTTCTATACCCTCTTTCTTTGCCGGTACTCAGCTTGTTTTTGTCCGTGCCCTTTAAAGTGGGCAACCCGAATAAATTCAAGGTGAGCATGCTCATTGCAGCGCATAATGAAGAAGGCGTTATCGAGGAAAAAATAAAGAACTCACTAGATCTCGAGTTCCCGCAGGCAAATCTTGAAGTCCTCATTGGGTCCGATGCATCCACAGACAAAACCGATGCCATTATTTCCAAATATGCGGGTCAGGTGAAACTTTTCGCCTTCAGTCAGCGCGGCGGAAAAGCTTCCGTTTTGAATCAGCTCGCCCCGAGGGCACAGGGAGAAATCCTGGTTTTTTGCGATGCCAACACCATGCTCCTAAAGAACGCGCTTCAAAAACTCTTGGCCCACTTCGAGGACCCGAGTGTCGGCTGCGTTTGCGGGCGTCTCATCTTGCATGACTCCGGCCAATCCGCTCTCGGAATCGGAGAGAGCATTTACTGGAACTTGGAATCGGAAATTAAAAAGCAAGAAGGCAAACTCGGCATTGTCATCGGCGCCAACGGCGGAATCTACGCCGTTCGCAAAGAGCTTTTCGAGCGGATTCCCGTCGACAAAATCGCCATGGATGATTTTTTTGTCACCACCTGCGTGCTTAAGGCGGGAAAGACGGCCATGTATGAGCCTCAAGCCATCGGCAGCGAAGAGACGTCTCTCGAAACATATGGCGAATTCCATCGGAAGGTGCGCATCAGCCAAGCGAACTTCAATCTATTGCCCCGGTACCTGCCCTTACTAAACCCCTTGCGAGGGCTAGTGGCCTATGGCTTTCTTTCCCATAAGCTGCTGCGTTGGCTGGCACCGGCGCTGATGATTATCCTTTTCCTGGCAAACGTGACGCTTCTGATGAAGGACTCCTTTTATGCCTTCACATTTGTATTACAGATTCTCCTCTACAGCTTTGCCGGACTCGGGTATCTTCGAAATGGCAAGACCCGGAAATCCAAACTGCTCCTCATCCCATTCTACTTCGTGTCGATGAACTTGGCTTTGCTCATAGGGCTGTATCGTGCCATGTTTCGCAATGAAGGAGGCATGTGGAATCGAGTAGAACGGGCCGATGCCAAAGTGGACAGAACTTCGGAGAAAACGCTTCCAGGTAGGCTCAAGGTCAATGAGCTGTCCCCTTAGGGATTGGATTAAGTTATCTTTGAACTTAATGGGTCTCGCAAATCCCAAACTTCTCCTCGCGATCCTTCTCAGTATTTTGCCCTTTTCGGCACATGGGGGTGCGGTCCTTACGGGCACGCTTGGCGCGGATTCGCGCGATCATTTTAAGGGTGGACATTTTGCGTACAATGTCGGTTTGTTCGGCACTTTTGACGATCAGACTCTGATAGGCCTTCAGAGCGGGCAAGGCTCTCTTACTGGTTCACAGGGCATCCCTATATTGGCCAGCGCCATGATTCGTTTGCCTATTGGGCGTATTGTGTTACCCGTTGCCACCGGTGATGTAGGGTATGTCCTCGACAAGAGTCACTCTGGATTTTTATGGCGCGCAGGTGGAGGTTTTGACATCCGCAACGGACGCAGCTCCAGTTTTCTCCTTTTGGGAAATTATGAGCGTCAGGGCTTGCTATCTGGCTGGTCTGGACGTGGAGGCATTCTCCTGGAGTTCTAAAGTCCAGGCAAACCAATTTCTCGGCTTATTCCAGAAGTCTCGCTCGTGCCCAGGCCTCTGCGTCTGTAGCATCGGCAATTTCCCCATCCAATTGCAGTTCAAAGCTTTCAGCGATTAATTTTCCGATCTCGGGACCGGGGCGCATGCCTAAAGAGAGCAAGAATTTACCTGTGAGATAGGGCTTGGGTTTTTCTTCTAGGACGTTGAGGTCGCGGGATTGGGTCAGCAGCCATTCACCAGCGGGGAATTCTCGGGCCAAAGCATCTGGTGTGGTCCTACCAAAGTGGTCTGCACGCGCTACGCGTACCAGTTTTTCAATATCTACACGCAAAGCCAGGCGACGGATAGCGCTGGGTTTGACTTCGTTTCGCGCTTTATACAGCAGCGCTGGCTTCAGGTGCTCACGCACAAAGACCACTACGGTATCCACCAGGGCTGTTTCGCGGGTTAAGCGATCGAGAAACCTTCTAGTGGGTCCTTCGCCTCTTACATCATGGGCCGGGCTCCTCCATCTACCTTCAGAGAAAAAAGTGGCGGCTGGTTTACCAAAGTCATGGCAAAGCGCGCCCAGCATCAAGGCCATATTATCAAACTCGCCGTATTCTTCCCGTCGGAGCTTGGCCGCCTCATCCAGCACCATATTGTTATGCACCCAGACATCGCCTTCAGGATGCCATTCGGGATCCTGCTGCACGCCAATCAGGGCTTTAAGTTCGGGAAAGTACTCGAGCAGGTCCAGCTTACGCATCCACTCTAGGCCCACTGATGGCCGTGGCGATTGCAGAAGAAGTTTTTTGAACTCCCCGTAAATTCTCTCCATAGGAAGTTCTTTTAGGGAAAGTTGTTTCATGAGTGCGCATGTTTCCGGGGCGATTTCTAATTCGAATCGAGCGGCAAATTGTACGGCCCTCAATACTCGCAGCGGATCTTCGGAAAAGGCGGGGGAGACGTGTCGCAAAACCCGGTTCTTGAGATCTTCAAAACCGTTATGACAGTCCACCAATTCCATTTCCGGAATTTTAAGCCCCATGCTGTTGATGGTGAAATCGCGACGCGACGAGGCTGTGGCAAAGTCAAGGAAGGGATCGGCCGTAACCGCAAATCCTTTGTGGCCAGGACCGGTTTTATTTTCGGTTCTGGGAAAAGCGAAGTCGAAGTTCAGGCCATCGATGCGCATGGTGATCACACCAAAAGCCTTTCCAACCAGGTTTGGCTTGGCATAACGAACTAGGACGTTGAAAAGTTTTTCCATGTCCAGGCCATACACCTCAAGGTCATAATCTTGCGAAGGCTCATCGCGGAGAAAATCGCGTACCCATCCACCTACCAGGTAGATGGAGCCCCCGATGGCATTGATTTCACGTGCAATTTCAAGCAGGCGTTTGGGTAGGCTGTCACCGGATACAATCATGGAAGCCTTCCGCTGCCGACAGGTAATGAATCGGATTCTATTTCAGATGCTGGGGTAAAACGTTTTTCCGTTCCCTCCACCCAACTGGAGTCTTTTTGTTCAGCTGCCTTTTGCTTGCCTTGGCAGTCCTCCAATTCCTGCTGGGCAAAGCGCAGCTGATCGCCCGTCAAATCACCATACTCGATGCGGGCCTTAATTTCCGAACACTGTAGTTTGACTGGTGCCGCACTGCATGCTAATGGTCCACAGCTGAGCGCAAGGGTGACCGTCACAAAAGCAACTGCAAGCC
>JAYSRH010000211.1:0-4146 GCA_043721115.1 Fibrobacteria bacterium
GATCGCTAATGGTTTTGTTGATCATTTTACGCAAACGTTCGGAGCCGGTTTCCGGTGCAAAGGTGGCGCTTTTTCCATTGCTCAAAGCTGCGGCCTTACGTGCCAACCCCTGGCCAAAACTATTGGCGCGCAAGGAAGGAAGCGACACACTGATATCTTCAAAGTCATCCTGATCAATCAAGGCATCGAGCACTTTTTCTACCGGTCCATAATCAGCTGTAGAGAGGGATAGCAAACCCAGTTCCGTCTCGCCTGTCGCGGCCAAACCAGCCCTGGAAATTTCCACTACCGCATCCGCATTGAGTTCTCGATTGGGGCGATACCAATAGCCGGCCTGACAGAATCGGCAACCCTGCGTACAGCCGCGCATGACTTCCACTGAAAAACGCTCGTGCACGAGCTTCATATGAGGCACCAGATTGCGAACCGGATAGTCTTCTTTATTGAGCACTTCCACCCAAGCGCGTTGTACCGATTTAGCACGCAAGTATGGCCCTTGGGAACCCTCTATGACGGGAACAATTTCACCTTTGGGGCTCTCCACCACACTCAATAAGGTCGGAACATAAACACCTTTGAAGGCAGACAGGTTTTTAAGGATTTCTTGTTTGGAAAGTCCGTCCCGTCGTCCGTTGCCAATACAGCGCAACACATCCACAGCCAGGATTTCCCCATCGCCGATGACAAACAGGTCAAAAAAATCCGCCACGGGTTCGGGATTGGCCATACACGGCCCGCCGCCAATAACAAACGGGTCCGCCTCTGAACGCAGGTTGGCGAACGCATTCAGCCCACCTAATTCCAACAGGTAGGGCACATTGGTGTAATTCAATTCCGTTTGCAGAGAAATGCCTATCGCGGAAAAATCGGAAATGGGGCGATAGGACTCCAGCGAATAAAGCGGCACTTGATGGGAACGCATTTTTTCTGCCATGTCCGGCATTGGCGCAAAAGCGCGCTCTACTGCCAGGTCCGGCTCGCGGTTGATAATATGATAAAGCACTTTGGTCCCATTGTGGGACATGCCTAGTTCATAGGAATCCGGAAACACCAGGATCATGGATGCCAGGATCTGTTCCGGATCCTTAACTACCTGGTTGTTTTCACCGCCGATGTAGCGTCCGGGGTTTTTAACGAACGGAAGAATCTTTTCCAGTTCACTCAAGATCAAAGTTTTTGACATTGGCATTGTATCGAAGATGGCGGGCTTCCCCGCTTTGCCCACCGGGCACGGGATTCGACGGTGCCAAACCGCCGAATCAAAATATAGCATATCCGATACTTTCCGGTAGGTGGTACAAGGGGCATAACCGGTGTGAAGGCGGTAAAATTTGTATTATTTTAGCTCCTTTTGAATCCAAAAATTCGACCCCCAACTGGAATCTGAATGTCCCCGACTGCTCAGAAGCTGAATAAAACACTCGTGCTGGATAGAGTCCAGTGCATTTCCTGCGCGGGCTGCGTGGGAACCTGTCCGGATTTGGCACTGGATATGTTCGGCGTGGACTTACAGATATTCCAGGATAAATGCACCTATTGCACCATCTGTGTGCGATTTTGTCCCGTAGGAGCACTTTCCATTGAAAGATCGAAAGTATGATGTCGTTGTAATCGGTGCGGGCCCCTCCGGGAGCCTGTGTGCGAGAAATTTGGCTGCCCGTGGCTATAATGTCTTATTAGCGGAAAAGCGTCCTGTAGTCGGGGTTCCGGTGCGCTGCGGAGAAGCGACAGGGCGACGACAGCGCCTCTCCCATTTCATGGATATCAACGAGTCCTATATCGAAACCGAACTCAATGGCGTGGTCTTGCATGGACCAGGTGGAGTTTCGGTACGCTATGACAAACCCGATATCGGACTCATGATCGATCGGCGGCTTTTTGATCAAGACCTTGCCAAGCAGGCGGAAAGAGCCGGTGCGGAACTCTCCGTCAACACGCGCATATCCGGAATTTCCCCAGTGAAAGATGGCGTTCGCGAGCTGACGGTACACGACGATGTCGCAGGCACGTCCACAACCCTCACAGCAAAGCTTGTGGTAGGCGCGGATGGCGCAGAATCCCTAAGTGGCCGCTGGGTGGGACTCAAGACCCGGCAACTTCCCCCTTACGTATGTTCTGCCATTGAACTTCGCATCGATGCCATGGATGCCAATCCCAATCATTTAACCTTTTGGCAGGGACATGACACGATCAATAAAGGATACGTGTGGGTTTTTCCAAAAGTGAAATCCAAAGTGGTCAACTTAGGCTCCGGCGTGCTGACCCCGAAAATGGGCGCGCAGAACATGTATGACCTTAGCATGGAATTTAAAAAACGCCTTTTTCCCGATGCAAAATTACTGGACGTACATGGTGGTGCAGTACCTGTCAGCGGAAACCTGGAAGAGTATTGCGACGATCGATTCCTGCTTTGTGGGGATGCCGCGCATCACACCAATCCCTTGACGGGCGGTGGCATCATCAGTGGCATTTTAGGCGGTGAGCTCGCGGCAAAATGGATCGATTCGGCTTTTAAGCAAGGCGACCTTTCCAAAAACTTTTTGCAGCAATACCAACAGGATTGTTGGGAACAGTTTGGACGGGGACATCGACGTCAAATGCGGGTGCGGGAATTCGTGGTCAATCTTCCTCTGCCGGCTCAAATCGCTTTTTATCGTATTTTCAGAAATATGGTCAAAGCGGACCTATCGCCCACCTCCAAGGTTTTCGGCTATGCCCGATTGCTGGCTTTGGGCGCGTTGAATTGGCAGGCCGCCAAAAAGGCGCTTCGGGCCTGAAACTAGGATTCTGGCAAAGTCAGGCGAACGTACTCGCTTCCAAGTCTTGGCCGTAATCCTTTTGCCCATGCAGGAAAATCCGGACTGGTAGTCGTCAATTCACACACACCGCTTTCGCGATGGCAGATCACTTCGCAGCCGCATAAAAGGGCCTCCATGACGGATCGACCGAATGGTTCCGGCTGATGCGTGCAATGAATCAACAGGTCCGTCTGTTCCAAAAGCGCTTGTACCTCTTCCTCATTTCCAACCTTACCTAAAAAACGAACCTGGTCGGAAAGTCCCAGTCCAATGGCTTTGGAAAATACTCTTTCGCGATAGCGCAGGTACTCCACTGCGGGATAAATCACATCACCGATTATCCAAAACTCCGCATCCACACCTGCCAACAAAAGATCCCGGGCACAATCCAAAAAGAGATCCTGACCCTTATACGGCGCAAAAAAATGCCAGATGGGTGATGATGCGCTTACCGTTTTTTTTTCGACGGTCTACGGGTGGACGTAGGCATTTCACAATAGGGTAAGCCACTTCGGCTTTTGGATAATCCGCCCCAACAATTTTGCTGTTCACGCGAACTCGGCACTTAAAAATCCCGGCCACGCTGGAAATCATTACCCGTACCAACTTGGGCCGCAGAAAATCTCGAATATCAAATACCAGGGTCTGCCTAATCCAGGGCGCCAGAAAGCAGCAGGTAAAATGGCTTTTGAAACCACTGGACCAAACGGTTTCCGCACCTCGAATTGCTGCGTTAAGCTGAAATAAATAACGAATCAGCCCCGGCAAAACCACTGGTAATGCAAACCATCGTCTTTGTGTGAGGCCTGCCAATCCTGGTGGCCAGGCCAGGACCCGATAATTCCACCCCAGATTTTTCAGGGCGATAGTTAAGGCACCCTCTGATGGAACCAGGAAAAGTGGTTTTATGTTCAACGTTTCAATAACCTGCAAGAGGCTGTACTCGGCTCCGCCGATTTGTGCAGTGGATGTGTGTACGATAAATCTGGACGCCGGTTGGGTAACCCGGACGTGAAGGGTCACACGATTTCCCTGGGGTTATCGGAACCCATTCCCGCTTTCCATATATGGTTGATGCGCATCAACCATTCCTGTTCTTCTTCGGAAATTTCTTCATAGCGGGTGTTCAAATAAAGCAGTTCGACATTTTTCATAATGTCTCGTCCCTTGCTGGTTCGACTGAGCAGCATGTTCAGGACGATACAGAAAAAATACGTTTTTACCAGTACCCGACGAGGAGTGTCCTTATGCTTCAATTGGTTTTCAAAGCTCACCAATGCTTCCCGATATTTTTCGATGGAAGTCTGTAAAGCGCCAATCAAAGTCGTATACATTCCCGCCTGGCTAT
>JAYSRH010000212.1:0-4138 GCA_043721115.1 Fibrobacteria bacterium
GAAAGGGCTACCAAATTTCGATATTTCCATTGGAAAGAGAGCACCTGGTGGAAATCCGAAAACCGTTCGAAGACTTCATAACCCAGATTAGCGCCCGCACCCAAATCCTGTTCTATTCCTGCATTTAAACTTCCAAACCCCTTAGTTGCATGGGTCAAAACGGACATTCCCAAATGCGCCCGAGTCATGCTGGCAAAGGATTTTGCTACGGTTACGTAACTCTCACTTTGTAAGTTTTTTTGCGTATTGGTATTCGATACGCCGTAAAGTCCAGCCTCTTGGCTTCCAAAAAGATTGCGCACGCCAAATACCAAATCCGGCCATAATAAATCCTCGCGTAATAACAAAGCCTTGATGGACAAGCTAAACGCTTGCCCATATTGAACGCCAATTTCAGCCCGGTTTTCTATTCCGAATAAAAGTTCAGAACTGTAATTTAAACTTTGTACTTCCTTCGGTGTGGTCGGACTTGTCGTATCCAAAGCGGAAGGATCAGAACTGCCAATTTCGGAGCTGGTAAAATATTGAAACCTGCCGGAAAGTCGATACTGGCCGTGGACCAAAACATTTGCAGAAGGAATTGCAAGCAGTACGGGCGAGTGTTGTGCAAATGGAATGGGTATGGCAGCAGAAAAAACCAGGCCAGGGATGGCCCAAAGGACTAATAGCGCTTTATATTTTTTTTTCTCCATGCAACCGGGCGGCTTCGGCGTCGTCAAGTCTCCGGTAACCGGATTCGGGCACATCGCCCAGACTCAAACCTCCGAAACGTATCCGCTGCAAGTCTACCACTTTATGGCCTAGGACTTCCAGCATTCGCCTGATTTCGCGATTTTTTCCTTCACGAAGGACCATTTCAAAGTGATCGTCCACGGCTTTCACCGAAACAGGCACAGCCAAATCACCCGGTCCAATATCCATGCCTGAGCGCAATTTTTCCATTTCAATCGGATCCAATGGCTTGCGTGTCCAAACCTTGTACGTGCGCGGCACTTCCCGACTCGGGTGCAAAAGATCGTGTGTCAAACCGCCATCATTGGTGAGAACGATCAATCCTCTACTGTTGAAATCCAAACGTCCTACATAATGAAGTTTTCGGAATTCCAGGGGAAGAATGTCATATATGGTAGGTCTTCCGAAGGGATCGGTGGCCGAACAGAGGTAACCGGCAGGTTTATGGAAAAGAATGTATTCATGTTCTTGCGGGGGCTTGGCCAGCCTGGAATGGACTTCGACTTTTTGGCCCTCTTCAATACGACACGAAAGATTCGTAACGGTTTCGCCATCGACTTTCACCGCACCTTCACGAATTAGTGCCTCGACATTACGCCTGCTGCCTAGGCCGCACAGGGCCAAATACCGATTTATACGCATGGAACCATCGCTCATTGAAGTACCGGCCGATTCTGGGAGGTGTGTTGCCCAAGCCATTCAAGTATAACCCCATAACGGACGCCTCGGTCGGAAACGGTAAACTGTGAACAAGCCGCTTTCTTAAGAAAACTTTCCAGAAGGCAAAGCCCTGGTATTAATATATCCATGCGACCAAGATCCATACCGGGTAGGGCGGCATATTGGGTGGCAGACAATTTTCCGAGCAAGTCTATTTTGGCCGTAACTTGGTTCAAACTCAACGGCAGACCTTCCAAGGCAATCGAATCAAATACCGGCAATTTGAGCTCCAACATGGCCAAAGCCGCAGCTGTGCCTCCCACTACAACCAGCTCCATGGGAACGGGCCTGTTGCCCAATTCGGAATCAAAGGCGTGCAAGGATCGCTGCCTGCATTCCTCAGGATTCTTTCCAACTGCCTCCATTAAACTCACGGCGCCAAGGGGCAAAGACCAACTTTTCCCGCCATGCTGCAATTCTATGCTCCCGCCGCCAATATCGAGAACGGCCAAATTGGCTTGCGCATATCGATTCGCAACAGCCGCATAGCTCAAGTCCGATTCTTCCTGGCCTGACAAAACGCGCACACTAAGGCCCAGCAGCGTGGATAATTTTTCCAGAAGTGCTGTGCCATTTCCAGCCGTACGAAAAGCCTGCGTGGCGACCGCGCCCACCAAAGTCGCATCGAATTTTTCCATCTCCAGCTGGAAGGCAATCAAGGCTTGCAGCAAGGATTGAAAGGCCTCTTCCGAAATAAGACCCGTATTCTGCAAGTTACGACCCAGGCGCGGTACGGCAATTTTTTGATGGACGGGAACCAATAGGGATCCACTGTATTCGGCAATCAGCAATATCGCCGAATTGGACCCGATATCAATGGATGCATATCTTTCCATCACTCCGAATCTCCTAATCCTAATCGACGCCCCAATGTCTTACGCATTTCTTCGGGTTTAATCAGAAACTGCCGGGCAATGAGCATGGCGGCATCCACGGAATCCTTACCGTAGGTGAGCAGCCATCCTGCGACAAGATCAGCTGTATCCGAACCTAACGGCAGGCCCCGTTTTAATTCCATCGCCATTCCCAATGCAAGCCGGATGCCCATACCCGCGCGAATTTTTTCTTCATCTTGGGTGGCCGCTAGCAAGGCGTCCAAGCGCTCCAGGCTTTCAGGAATATTTTCAGGGGGAGTGGGATCGATTCCCGAATCCATATTCTCATCCGATTCCCACGCATCACTCATGCTACTGCAACCTTTTCTTCCAGGGTAAAATCATGCTTATAAATGGGCATACTTCTCAACATTTCGGCATCCGATTCCAACAGCCCTGCGAATGCCAGATAAGGACTGATACTGGAGCCACTGGGGCGCGTTCTAATTCGGACACACAATTCTCCAGCCTCTATCCAAACCGATTCAATTTCCTCGGAAATATCGATATCTTTTTCTCGATTTTTATGGATCCGGCGGTACGTATCCCCCGTGTACCGTTCCAGTCCTGCCTCCAGGACGGGCAGCCCACCGGGAAATTCCCCGGACCGGTATTCGACGGCAGCCGTATACGGCATTTTTGATTTGGAAACTTCCCTGATGCTGAGCACATCCATGCCATCGGGTAGCATCGCCGAAAGCCGCTCGCACTGCTGACGTAAATCGCCCGCCAATCGTTCGCGCATTTCCAGTACCAACAGTTCCTTTCGGGATTCCAATCCCAGAGGCAATGCGCCGGTATTCTTGATAATGGGTCGACGGTTAAAGCCTTCGGAATAATTCAATTTCATTTTCTGGCGTCGGAAAGCCCTCTCAAAAATATCCATGGTATTCTGATGGGCAATATAGCGGGACAGTCCCGTTTTTCGATAAGTCAGGTGATAGGCGAATACCCCGGAACGACGGTCTTTGCGGGCATTGGCCAATGCGCGGATTTCTTCCGGCGTTCGACTCTTGGCCTGATACACCTCGGGCGGTGGCGAAAGCTTGGTGTCCAGACCATTTCCGGGAATTCCGCATTTCTGACAATCGCCCCACTTGCAATCTGGAACCGGTGCGCTATCCTCCTTGAGCATTTTCTTGTATTCATTTTTAAGAAAGCCCTTGTTGGCGCCCGCATGAATGAAATCCCAGGGAAAAACTTCGTCCAAACCTCGTTCCTGAAAAATCCGATCCTGATCATAGCCATGCTCGGCCCAAATGTCCTTCCAACCCGCGTAGTTGAAATGCTCGGTAAAGGACTCGAAAATCATATCCTTCTTATACGCCGCATAAATAAGCGGAGCGAGTTTGCGATCGCCACGGGAGTAGAAGCTTTCCACATGGGCCAATCCATAATCCGACCAGCTGATGCGGACGCTCTTTACATATTTGAAGGCTTCTCTCACAAAACGGATATGGCGCATGACTTCCTCTTCCGCATGGAAGGGAACCCATTGCATGGGCGTAAAGGGTTTGGGCACCAGTATGCCTATGCTGGCGTGGATGGTATTGCGGCGGTTGTATTTCTGAGCGATGGTATTAAGCTTGTCGATGAGACCGCAAAAAGCCCGCATATCGTCCAGATTTTCAGTTGGCAAACCAACCATGGTATACAGTTTCACGTTGGAAAAGCCGTTGGCGAATACGCTTTCGGCGGCTTCGTACATATCCTGATCGCTAATGGTTTTGTTGATCATTTTACGCAAACGTTCGGAGCCGGTTTCCGGTGCAAAGGTGGCGCTTTTTCCATTGCTCAAAGCTGCGGCCTTA
>JAYSRH010000213.1:0-1669 GCA_043721115.1 Fibrobacteria bacterium
GCCAAGGACATACAAGAGCTGTTCCGGCTGGAACGACGACAAGCCTTTCAACGATTTACGGAACTCTTATTTTTGCAAAGCGGTGGGATTTTCGAGGCCACTCGATTTTCAAAACCCTGCGAAGTGAGCCGCCAAACCATCGTCAACTATCTGGGGGTGTTGGAAGCGACTTCAGTGGTTCACGTGCTACGCCCCTTCAGCGCACACAAACCAACGGAAGTGGTGGCCGCACCCAAGGTTTACGCTTTCGACACCGGATTTGTCGCAGCATTCCGGGGTTGGAAGGAATTGCGCACGGAGGATTACGGAATCCTATGGGAACACATGGTATTGAATGAAATGGTGGGTCGCCTGCAAAACCGCTCCATCCGGTATTGGCGCGACAAGCGCTTTCGGGAAGTGGACTTTGTAATTACACCCCGGGGCAAACCTCCGGTGGCCATCGAATGCAAATGGTCCGCCGAAGGATTCGACCCAAAAAATCTTGCCGCCTTTCGCACCCTGCATCCTCAAGGCCCCAATTTCGTCGTTTGCCAGAATGTGACGAAAGCCTACAAACGCCGCTATGGCGATCTCCAGGTTCGATTCATCGGGTTATCGGGTTTGATTGAGAACCTGCAGGAATGAGTTATCACGTACAATTTGGGGCCCCTTTACACTAGCCAATCCAAGGCTTCACAGCTTCACTTCAACTTTTCTTGGAGCACATTTTTCACAACAAAACGTTTATTTCCGTGTTTGGAGCCTATACATTTTCCCATTCCATTTAGCCAGGATAAATTGGTTTGTGAAAACTGGAATGTTGAATTGAAATTCATGAGAACCTGGGCCCACTATTGTTCGATTCAATAGAGTGTGCATCCGTCCATTAACTTCAATGGACAGGATCTCCATAGAACCTGATTGACTCGTTTGAAATCTAAAGCGACGCAGTGTCCCGTTGCTGCCCAGATAAGTAAATTCGGCGGCAGTGCCCTTAAGTGAACCAGAAAAAATTCCTGGATTATTAATTGCGGTGGACGAAGTTTTTTCTTGGTAATAAATATATCCTCCCTGGGTTGTGTAAAGACGGGAACCCAGTTCAACGTTTACCAGGGGGCGTGGATACGACGTATCCATCACCCATTGAACGCCATCAGGAGACCGGTAAATGGTATTCTTGTACTCCATGTAGGGTATACCCCTTCTATCGTGCCAAATATTCTCCGTCGACCCGATATAAAATGCCCCGCTTTCAACTCCAATATAAACATGCCCTTTCAGAGTGTCGATTATGGGATTTGTGGAAACATCCTGCCATGATGTTCCACTGTCCGTGGAAAGCCATAGCAGTATCGACTGCGTTGAACAGGCGGCTGATTGAGCGAGTACCCTTGAGCCTGACGATTGCACCAAAACATTACCGCAACTGGTAGCCTTGGGCGTCCAGCTCTGTCCTAAATCATCGGTTAAATACAAGTTCTTGCCACTTCCCGCGATAATGCGCGAACCGACTACCGTCATGCTGAAAACCGTGTCTGCATCACCTGGATTCGGAAGGGGAATTGCATTCCAAGCGGTATCTCGGCTACCCATAACCAATATCCTGCCTGAATGCGTCAACACACACACCATAGAATCTGAGGCTATAGGGCCTATGCGAATATCCTTGGACCATCCTCTTTCCGGA
>JAYSRH010000214.1:0-4131 GCA_043721115.1 Fibrobacteria bacterium
TACCAGGTTTCTTCGCATGCTCAAATTCGCGTTGTAAATGTTCCTGCGGTGCCTGTTAATGTAGTAGCCTCCACCTACGTTCACGGAAATGTCGTCCAGCCGGGTCCCCAAGCCGCCTGAAAAAATGAATATTTCATCATTTCTGTTAACGGCACTGGCCTTTACCCGCGAAAAGGTCTCCCCAACATATTCTGCTTTCATCAGCCATCCAATACTCCTTTTTAGGCTGCCAGGTTTTGGAGAATTTGCATAACCGATATTTGCTCCATATCCATAACCCATAGAATCAACTCGGCTGATTGCCACATCCGTGTTTACCTTACCCACAGGAAAGGCCGTGATTATATTTAATCCAAAAAGACCATTCCTATCCAATGATTGTTCATAGGCTGCCCCAGTTACGATGTCGGTAAGACCCCTTTGATACGCCAAAGAGGTCCCTAGTTTGTCGACACCGTACCTATAACCGAGGAAGTCTAAATTTCCTTGATCCAAACCAAAATTATCCCCTAACGAAATTGCTGCGCTCGGAGCCCCAAGATTAAAAGAAAATGAGGATCGACCTTTTCCCAAAAGCGTCGGTTCATGGATAAATTTGAATTTCACATTTTGAGTGCGGCCTGTAGCATCAAGAATCTCGATTTGAATTTCGCTTTCCCCGGTGCTTAAAGGAATGCCTTTCAAATTGTGGGCTCCGGGAGGTAACATCAAAGTGTCAACCAATGAACCGTTAACATAAACCTTGACTTCAGCCTCGTTTTCCAAATAGAACTCGTACTCCTTGGTAGGGTAAACGATTTGATTGGGTTGCAAACTAAAATCTCTGGACGCGCCAATTCCACCCATTTGCAAAAATGTTTGGTACCCAAAAGTCGGAAAAAGCAAGTCTCCTAAAAAATAGCGCGTGGCGGATTTCGGTTGGTCGTAAACGAGCCTTATTCCATCCCTCCGTAAATAGGCATCCTTTATGCTTTTTGGTTCCGTAAACACAGCCCGGCTTTCAAGCACCACCCCATTGCATTTGATTGCGCCATCCAAATCCAAATCGTAGGGTTGTCTATAATTATCATTCGCCCCCTTTAAAATGGATTGAGAAAACACTTTGGAAATTGTGGCATTGGGAGACAACTCGGAATAACGAAGGTTTTCTCTAATCCGGGTATTAAGAAAACCAGAAAAACCAGCGGGCAAATCATAACTGGATTCATCCATTAAATTCCGATTGCTGGAAAGATTATGTATTTGGGTACCCATGAGCTGGCTGGGTACAAGAATCTCCAGTTCGAATTGATCCACTTTCAAAGTAGGGACTATGCCTTGGCTTAAAATTGACTTGCCCGATACCAAGCCTTCTTTATCCGTACACAATCGCAGTTTTTTCATGCTCTCAACGGACAATTTATCTTCCAATACCAGATTTAAGGTGTCCATGGACAAATAGAACTCATTGCGATCTGGAGAAAGTTTTATCCAGACTTTTCCCCACATTTTGTCGTCCACTTTGAGTGAAACTTCCATATCAACCGGCAACTTGGGCGGCTGAGTCTTAAAAATTGATTTAAAAAGCGCTTCCTTTGATTCCGGATAGGAGTATGTGGAAATAATGGGATTTTTCGGCAAGGAATCGTCTATCGCCTTGGACACGGATTCAAGCGGAGCCTTCACAGTATCAGCCCCTTTAGTTGGAACTACAAATTTCACAGGTTCATTAGGAGCCTTCACCGGAGTAGACGGTGTTTGAACAACTTGCTCTTGCTGAACTTGGGATTTAGGGATCTTGGCTTGAGGTGTCTGAGCAGCTACGGCGGGCTGTGATGTGACAGCCTTGACAAGTTTATCCGACGCGCCGGGAGGTTGAGCTCCTTTCACTGATTTTTTATTCGCCGGTGCATTTAGAATGGCCTGAAGATCCAGGGTATCATTCAAGTCCGCAGCAAGCGTATCCCGACGATATTCAGAGGGGGCCAGAAGTTCCGGCCCTCGATGCGATACTGCCGCAGGGGGTATGACCTTTCCGACATTTCCGTTTCCGTGAACATTGTAAGAAAGTATGATCTGTGATTTCAATTCAGAGTACTCCACTCCAATCCCCAGCCTACGTAAATCTTCAGTAGAAAGAAACCCAAATTGGTTAAGTCGCTCTTCCAATGCGGAAATTGATTTTTTTGGAATCAAATCCGATAGTGCCATTAAAACCAGCGGACCAGGAAGTCGGAACTGATCCTTTCCCGGTTGTTTATCCACAAGAGTCACGCCCATGAGTTTTCCATTCACGACCAAAGTCGCGTCTATCTTTTGATAATCAGCATTGGCAGCCATGAGGTCCATCGACCCTAGAAAGGTGAAAATCAATCCAAATATGAAAACATTGTGGCGCATTTTTTTTGTTATCAAAGGCGAACCGGAATGACGTACGGGGAGAAGCGTTAAAAAGCCAAAATTCATTGGCATCGATATCTTCTCAATACACTCTAATAGGGTATCATTTTGCGAAGCTCCCAATCAAGTCCAGGGACTTCACAAAGGTTGGAGTAGACTATTCCAAACCGGGCCAAAACGGCGAGGGTACAGGAAATTTTATGGAAATTCCGGAATGACCTGAATGGGGCCTACGGGAATTTCTTCCGGCCAGGGAATCGAGTACCTGCGCACTTGACCGGCAAAAAGAGCGTGCTTGGTCGCGCTGGCGCTCAAGGTAGGATTTAAGGTGATTTTTTTCTGGAGAACTATGCGACCTTTGGAATCAAGGGGAGCGATGGTCAGGCGCATGTTTTTGGTCAATTGCATACCTGATCCGATATTCTTGAGGTGCATGACCAAGTTGATTTTTTTTAACGAATCGGGCTGAGAATAAACCGTGTCGACGACGACCTCAGATCTCGTGATTTTGGGCTTTACTACGATGATTCCCTCATAACGGGTCAGAATGGTTACACCTCCTTGAGTGTTTTTGAATTCTTGATTATTGCCTTCCAAATTTACCGGAACTTGTAGGGCGATCAAACCAAAAACGATTTCCTTGGTTATGGGCTTGTCTGAAATCCACTGTATCTGGACCTTTTGCACATCGCCTGGATAAAGGATGACTTGAGCCGGGTAGATTACGAATTCCGGTGAAGCCTTGGAAGTATCGTAGGTAACTTTTCCATCCAAATCAATGGACCTGGGATAGATGGAAAACTCAACTGGAATGGGTAACAGGGTTCTGGCATCTGATTTAGATCCTGAAAACTCGTTCCCAATATATTTTAGACTGATGAGCTGACTGGTTTTTTTCAGATAGGGTTCTAGGGTAATGATCCACGTATCCAGGGAAAAGCTGACACACCACGCATGCGATACCAAAAGGCCGCCCACTATTAAAACCAGTAACCGCGAGGCCATATCGGCTCCTATTTTATTCTTGAAAATTCCATTTATTCATAATCCCACTGAAATTGTGGCGGTAATCGTTTCCGAGTAAAAACCCGCCATCGCATTGGAAGCATCCGGCCAACTGGCTTTCAATTCCAACAATAGTAAAGAAGTCTCCGTTGTTTGAGCAGTACCCGGATCCCAAATCCAATCACCGGATCCATCCAGAGTTACGGCCAGATTAGTGGCTGGATTGGTCAGTCCAGCCCCTAAGGTGCCACTTAGTTTGTTTAAAATAATGGACGACATGACAATCTCATTGCTCCCGCTCTTAAACTTTCCTTTGTTGGCAAAATGAAATGTGATGTCAAAAGCTTTTAAATAGTCGTTATTGACCAGGAAAACAGCCAACTGCTGGGCAACAGCAGCTTGATTGAAAACTATTCCGAATACCCCCTGGGATTGGAGTGAGTTAACGGTATTATCCCCCACCGTGGAACGCGCTGGTATAAAAGCGAGCAAGATAATCAGCCACAATTTCCACAGCATTATGCGAGGCCTCATGTCGTACCGATATTCATCTGAATCGATTTTATCATCCCGAAAATAAAAAGGGAAGGGGTAGGACCCCTCCCTAAGTAATAAAACCCGTTATGAACCTCTATGAGTTCAATTAAAGAGTTGCAGTCAATGTTGCAGTAATGGTTTCCGTGTAAAGACCGGACATTACGTTAGTGCCCGCAGCCCAAGATGCCCGCAACGAAACGATATAGCCAA
>JAYSRH010000215.1:0-4122 GCA_043721115.1 Fibrobacteria bacterium
TGGACCGGGTGGAACAATCTTAGGTCAATACAGCTCGGATGGACTGTGGGACTTTGGCGAGAAGTCCCTATACTTTGGTGATGGAACACAAATTCTACCACCCTATACTGGCGGCCAATGCAAAGACCGGCCAATCACCACCGGCCGCTGCGTTAATGGCCTCATCCCCTCTTTTGTGGCGTTTTCGGGTGGCTATAATGTCAGTGACAAAGCAGTGGGTGTGAACGAATGGCACAATCTTGCATTCACTTGGGCAAGCACAGCCGAACCCGGAATATTTTATCTCGATGGAACGCCACTTGGATTGAAGCACTCCGACTTAGGCCCAACCGAGGACAGCACCACATTCGATATATATTTGGGCAAACCAAACGGCTTAGAAAGCATCGCTTATTTTAAAGGTTGGATGGACGAAGTACGAATATCGCACGGAATACTGGATGCCAATTGGATTCGCCTTTCATTTGAAAACCAACGCCAAAGTTCAAAACTTCTAAAGATTTCTATTCCCAGCATACCTTGACCTACGATTTGCCCAATAACCAGGCAGGCGTCTACATTTATCGCTTCCGAGCTGGTAAATCCTCGTCATCGGGCAGTATAATACTAATACAATAAACCGCCGGTAAAATTCAAACGATTTTGAATCGGCCATAAGGTACTTTATTCACAAATGAAAAAAATTCTGCTGCTCCTCTTAGTTAATATCGGTATTTGCTGTGGCCAAGCATGCACGAGTCGCGCCTGCGATGAATCGGTAATCACAGCCATATTCACGGCCAATGGGCTAACGGTAAAATTGGCGGATATCACCAATGCGCCAACGGATCGCGTCAGGGCACTATCCTTGATTGATTCCAATATCAAAATCATTACCGGAATTGGCCGACTCGTTGAACTCAGGGACTTGACCATTCGATTTACTCAGTTGACTCAGTTGCCTACGGAAATGGGCCTCTTAATCAATTTGAAAAATGTGGTGTTCACGGACAATAAAAAATTGACTTCCTTGCCTAAGGAGATCGGTCTCTGGCAAAACATTTATATTATGGCTTTGGATAGAAACGCATTAGCCTCCGTCCCTGCAGAAATAGGACAGATCAAACAGCTGAATGGGCTGACATTGAGTGGTAATCGCCTGACCACCGTGCCCGCGGAAATGCAGAACCTGGATCACCCCTATTTTCATGGCTTGGATTTAAGCGACAACCTCATTGATTCGTTGCCTGTGGAAATTGGCGGCATCCCTGGAATCAATTTCCTGCGGTTAAATAAGAACAAACTGACGCATATCCCCGCCGGTGTGCTGGCCTTCCGAGACCTTTGGTCATTGGAAATCGCCGACAACCTCTTAACAACTATTCCCGCCACTATCGGTAATGTGAAAACTTTCAAAGAATTGGACTTTTCCGGTAACAAAATTACAACCCTACCAGCTGAAATTGGCAGCCTTCCCAAGCTCACTAAGTTAATCATCGACAACACCTTGATAACAACTCTGCCTACCACGCTTTGGAAAGATACTTCGATTGCGCATTTGGAATTAAAACAGAATTTACTGACAAGCATATCCACAGATATCAGCAAGCTCAAGTACCTGAAAAGACTGCTGTTGTCGAGAAATCAAATCGCGGATCTTCCCGCATCGATTACTTCCTTGACGGGACTGTATGGACTGGAAATCGGGTACAACCGACTATGTGGGCTCAGTGGTCCCGTACGCACCTGGGTAGACCAAAATTCAATCGACACAACTGCTTGGCTACAAACACAAACAACCAATGGCACTGCGCCTTGCTCCGGCGTGAGCACCATACCGCAAGTAACGCCTTTCATGTCCGAGCAAATGCAGGTGCACAGCCAAAGCCATACCTTGACATTTTCCCAAGCCCAGGGAGCCACAAAAATCGTCCTACAATCCCTCACGGGAAAGCGTACGGAAATTTCCGCTACATCCTTGAATCCTGCCACTTTCAATTATGGCAGTTTGCCCCATGGGATTTATCTCATCCATATTCGTTCTTTAGCCCAGCCTCAGATACAGCCCGCAAACCGTTGGTTCAAGGCTTTGCTCGACTAATTACGTTCAACCACAAATCTAAATCCATTTCCATTTCTAGTTGTGGGTTGCCAGTTTAATCGGTGCCTAAACTCGGATCGGTTTCGCTGTTCACCAATGCAGGAAGGACATGCGTCGTATAGCAATCCGGGCATAGAGAGTGCGTGAAATCCGCACCGGTGTGCGCTGTAAAATAAGCCTCCACGGTTTCCCAGTATTCTTTATCGCCACGAATTTTTTTACAGTACATGCAAATAGGAAGCAATCCCTTAAGTAATCCGATTTGGCTTTGGAATTCCATGATTCGTTCGGCTACTCTGACACGAACAGAAAGCGTATTCAAATCAATTGGCTTTGAAAGAAAATCATCGACACCCGAGTCCATGGCCTCCTGAATTTTATCTTCCCCTTCAAGGGCAGTGATCAAGATGAAGTACGTATATTCCGAACTTTTTCGGGCGCGCACACGTTGGCAGATTTCAATTCCTGACATTCCTGGTAAACTCCAGTCGCAAATCACTACAGGAAAACGGTCAGCAACGTAGGTCATCCAAGCTTCGTGGCCTGTGGAAACGGCACTCACTTCATGGCCCATACGCAACAGGAATCCCTTCAAAAGCGCCAAATTAACTGGATCGTCTTCGACAAGTAGGCATTTCAACCGATTACGCCCTTTCTTGTATGTGGCATCCGAGATTGTCTTTATTCTATCATTATTGTGACTTTAAATCCCAGAACCAAGGCATTTTATATGGTAACCAATAATAGTGCGCGCTCGGGAAAATCCCGGAAAATTTTGATTGTAGATGATCATCCAGTCGTACGTCGGGGTTTGTCAGCATCTCTTGCCCAGTCCCTGGATTGGCAAGTCACGGGAGAAGCCAGCGGCGTCCAGGATGCCCTAAAGGCTATTCGTAGGGAAACTCCCGATTTGGTACTGTCTGATCTTGAGTTGGAAGACGGGAGTGGATTGGACCTAATCGCTGCATTGAAGGAAGAATATCCGGATTTGCCTGTCGTCATACTTTCCATGCATACTGAGGACATCTACGCGGAGCGCGTTATTCGCGCTGGTGGAAAAGGGTATGTGATGAAAGACGAGGACCCTGATAAATTGATGGATTCCATTCGTGCGGCATTGTCCGGGGAAGTGATATTGAGTAACCGAATGAAAGATAAAATTCTTTTGGGCCTATCCGGCAAAGCCCGAAACACAGAGGCCAAGCTCGAAGACTTATCGGATCGCGAACTTCAAATTTTTAGATTGGCCGGTGAAGGGCTTCCAACTCGAAAAATGGCCGAAAAACTTTGCCTGAGTTCAAAAACAATAGAAGCGCATCTAGCCCATATTCGCCGAAAACTTGTAATTGATTCAGGAATGGAATTGCGCCGGTTGGCTTTTTCGACGTTTGCGCAGAAATCCGAAAAGTGTAAATCCATTCCGTGACTCATCATCCGATAACAGTCGGATACTTCCGCCTGAATTCTTCAAAGGTAAGTTGAAAAAGCTTATCCAATGTTTCCATTTCAATTCCAAATTCACTGCGTGCATTTGTAAGCTGCAACTCCTCCAACCGACGAATAGATTGGTGCAGGGCAATGGCGCCCATGGTTCCACAACTTCCCTTCAGCTTGTGTAATGCTTTCTTAAGCTCATCCTGGGATTCGTTCTCGAAATGCTCTCTTATTTTAATAAAAATGGATTGGCTTGAATCAAGAAACAGGTGCAAAAGTTCAAGTACAGTCTCTCTGCCAGCGTCCGTTCCGTCATCCAGCCTGGACAACCGCTTCCACTCGATTACACTAGAACCTGGATCCAAGTTTATTACGGGTTGATATATATTTGCATTAATCTGAGGCTTTGGAATCGATTCGGGCACGGTTAATTTTTCTCCGGCAATCAGCAAATTCCCATTCCAGCGTCGCAAAACAAATTCGATTTCCAAATCTGTAAATGGTTTCGCGATATAGTCATCCATACCTTCCGAAATGCATTTTTCCCTAACCCCGTCCACTGCGTGGGCGGTTAGAGCAACAATTGGAAGTCGCACCTCCCCTGTTTC
>JAYSRH010000216.1:0-4119 GCA_043721115.1 Fibrobacteria bacterium
TGCTGAGGCTATAGTCCTCATTACTCGCTGGAAAGATTTTGAACGTTTGCCCGGACTCCTTTCAAAATTGGTGCCACAGCCGGTTGTGGTAGATGGCAGACGCATGATTAAAAAAGATTCCGTGCAGCGCTATGAAGGCATTGGCCTATGAATTTGCACAGCTTAAAGCAGGCTGTCGGTGAGGCAACACCAGGCTTGTCCATGCATGCCTTAGCGAGCAGACTCTATCCCCTCTGCCGAAGTATTACGGGAAACGGCGTGCGTCAAACATTGGCCATTTTGAATGAAAGCTTGCCCTTGACCCTATCGGAAGTTCCCACCGGAACACAGGTCTTGGACTGGACTGTGCCCAAAGAATGGAATATTCGCGATGCTTTTATCAAAGACGCAACAGGAAAACGAGTAGTCGATTTTCAAGTCAGTAACTTACATGTGGTTGGCTATAGTATCCCCGTAAGCCTTTCCATGAGTTTAGCCGAATTGCGTCCAAGGCTGCATTCCCTCCCAGACAAACCCGATTTGATCCCCTATCGCAATACTTTCTATAAAGAGGATTGGGGCTTCTGTCTGACAGATCGCCAATTAAATTCGTTGCCTGAAGGACAATATGAGGTTTGCATCGACTCCACTCTTTCCGAGGGGAGTTTAACCTACGGCGAAATCACCTTGGCTGGGAGCAGCGATGAGGAAATCCTCATCAGTTGTCATATTTGTCACCCTTCCCTAGCTAATGATAATCTTTCTGGTATTTCGGTAGCCCACCAATTGGCTCAGTTTCTCGCCAAGGTCCCACATCGTTTTACCTATAGGATTCTTTTCCTGCCTGTCACGATAGGCGCCATAACTTGGTTGGCTCGAAATGAAAATAGCCTTGCAAAGATCCGCCATGGCCTAGTGCTTAGTTTGCTCGGCGATAGTGGATCCATGACTTACAAGCGTAGCCGAAGAGGCGATGCTGCCGTAGATAGAGCCGCCGCTCATGTTTTAAAGCATGCCGAAAGAGGGGGAAAATTAGAAGACTTTATTCCCTATGGATACGATGAACGCCAGTTTTGCTCGCCAGGGTTTAACTTGCCTGTGGGTTGCCTAATGCGAACGCCCCATGGTCGCTTTCCCGAATATCATACCTCTGGAGACAATCTCGACTTCATAAAAGCTGAATATCTGGAAGATTCCCTAGTCACTTGCTTGGCTATCCTAGAAATCCTGGAAAACGATGGCGTCTTCTTGAATCTAAATCCCAAGGGCGAACCCCAATTAGGGCGACGAGGACTTTACCGCGCCATGGCAGACCGAAAAGATGGAGACTGGAACGAAATGTCCATGCTCTGGGCCTTAAATCTGGGCGATGGTCATCACTCGCTTCTCGACATCGCGGAGCATTCTGGACTTCCATTTGCGAAAATACTCAAGGCCACCCAGGCCTTACAGGATTGCGGTTTAATGACCGCGTCCAACTCTCTAAAGACTACCACCCAAGGGGAAAAAACATGAAAGTGGTGCTTTTCTGCGGCGGTCTGGGCATGCGCTTGCGCGAATTTTCAGACAATACCCCCAAGCCGATGGTTCCCATTGGCTACCGACCTATGATTTGGCATTTGATGAAATACTATGCCCACTTCGGTCATAAGGATTTCATCCTCTGTCTCGGCTATCGCGCTGATATGGTTAAAAATTATTTTATTAATTATAACGAATGGGTGACCAACGATTTTGTCCTTAATGGGAATGGCAATGGCAAAACAGAAATGCTTAATACGGACATTCAAGATTGGAAAATCACTTTTTGTGAGACGGGAATAAGCTCCAATATTGCCCAGCGGCTTACCGCCGTACGCCAACATTTACAGGGCGAAGAATATTTTATGGCCAATTACGCCGATAATCTCTGCGACCTCCATTTGCCCAAGCTCGTCGACTTTGCCATGGAGAAAAAGAAAATTGCTTGTCTATTAAGTGTGACTCCCGCCCAGACCTTTCATTCGGTAGATGTCGATGAGCATGGCGTTGTCAAAGGCATTCACGATATGACCCAAACGGGATTGGTCATCAATGGCGGTTTCTTTATTTTACGCCATGACATCTTCGACTATATTCGACCTGGAGAAGAACTGGTTCATGCTCCCTTCACTCGTTTAATTGAAAAAGGTGAATTGATCTCTTACCGACATGACGGGTTCTTCGCCGCTATGGATACGTTTAAAGAACGCCAACAGCTCGAAGATCTTTTCTCAAAAGGGAACGCCCCTTGGGAAGTCTGGAAAACCTCGGAAACCAAGAATTGAACGGCTCATGTTACCCTTAAGCCTTTCCAAAAACGATGGCTCTCCCTTACGTATTCTTTGTTTGGGTGCTCATTGCGATGACATCGAAATCGGTTGTGGTGGAACGATGCTGCGACTCCTTGCAGAAAATCCTACCGCCGAAGTATTATGGGTGGTCTTTAGTTCAAGTCCCACCCGTAAGGCCGAGGCCCAAGCTACGGCTGAATTATTTCTTAAAGGGGCTGCTAAAAGTGAAATCCGCATTTTGGATTTTCGCGATGGCTATCTCCCCTATAGTGGTAGCGCAGTGAAAGACGCCTTCGAAGCCCTGAAGCCTCTTTTTAATCCGGATTTAATTTTGACCCATTATCGCCATGACCTCCATCAGGATCATCGGTTGGTCTCGGACTTGACCTGGAATACTTATCGCAATCATCTCATTCTCGAATACGAAATCCCCAAGTATGACGGCGATATGGGTATCCCTAACTTTTTTATCTCCATTTCAGTGGGGCAAGCAGAACGCAAGGTTAAAACTCTTCTAGCAGGGTACCCCACCCAAAAAGACAAGCAATGGTTCATGGAAGACACCTTCTATGCCTTACTCCGCCTGCGTGGTATGGAAGCGAATTCACCTTCCCGCTATGCCGAAGGCTTTCATTCTCGAAAAGCCGTGTTCTAAGCTTTTCATTCTTCCTAAATTTCCGGTTCCATGTTTAATACTCGTCGGTATCTCAAAAATATTTTTTTCAATTGGGGTGCTTTTCTCGTTTCCATCGCCGTAGGGTTTACGCTCTCGCCTGTCATTGTCCGCGAACTAGGTGACGCTCGATATGGCTTTTGGTCTTTGGTCGTTTCGTTCACGGCTTATTTCGGGTATCTGGACCTAGGCATACAATCCGCAGTGGGCCATTATGTTGCGCGCCACCTGAATGACGGGAATTCACAGCAACTGGAAGCCAAAACCAATTCGGCACTCACCGCGCTTACCCTACTAGGCCTGCTTGCTCTGCTCGCTGTCTTTTTTGCTTCTTTGTATTTTTGGCGCTTTTTTCATGTGCCAGCCGGTTCCGCATCGTCCGTGCGTGTAGCCTTGCTCCTGATGGGTGCCGTCATGGCAGCCAAGCTACCCTTATCCGCTTTTCAGGCTTTATTAGTAGGTGCTCAACGCTTTGATATTGTGAGCGGTGTCTCCCTAACACTAAAACTCATCAATGCCGCCCTTGTGTTTATCGTGCTCAAATCCCACCATGGCCTACTTGGGTTTGCCATGGTAGTGGCTTCAACCCAGCTCCTAGAGGGGCTAATCCTTACCTTATTTGCCCGAAAAATCCTACCAGAAATCCGGTTTCGACCTTTCGCCTTTCAACGATCCGCTTTCGCCGAACTCTGCAATTATGGCGGGTACAATTTTCTGATTAATCTATTTGGTCAAGGCGGCGCTATTTTTGGGACCTTCTTAATCGGACATCGCGTGGCAGCGGAAGCGGTTACCTTTTATTCGATAGGCTCGGAACTGCTCCCCTATCTGGCCGGCTTAATTAGCGCCGTGACCATCCCGCTTTTACAAATTGTAATTCCCATGGACGTGCATGCCGATTTAGAGGCGATGAAGAATCTGCTGCTCACTGGGACGCGCTATTTATTTGGCCTCGTTTGCCTTATCGGTCTTAATCTCTTAGCTGTCGGTCAGGCCTTTCTTGGCCAGTGGATGGGAGAGAAATACTTAAACCCAATCCCCTATGGATCCAGTGGCGATGTCTTGACTCTTCTTACCCTTGCCAATATGGCCGCCCTATCTTCATCGGTCGCCCAGCAAATCCTTTTCGGACGTCGAAAAAATAAAATGTTTGCG
>JAYSRH010000217.1:0-11046 GCA_043721115.1 Fibrobacteria bacterium
GGAGGAATCCTGCAGGTCACGGTGAACGCCATTCAGACGAGTGGAGAATCGCATGCCTTTGAGAGTTGCCGGAACCTGATCACGGGAATCGAATTGAAAGCCCAGACCCGCAATGTCGGCCGTGGATCGACTTGATGCGATGTAGTCGTGATTGAACTGGCGGGCAAAAGCGACCAGGTAGCGTGAATGAAAATCAAAATCTTGAAAAAATTCTGTGCCCATACTGCGTTCATCGTAAAGGGAATCTTCCAATGAAACGTGTAGCTTTATTTTAGCGCCAATGGAGGAGCCTGGTACCCAAGGTTCAAGATAGTCGAGTCTTGCTTCCTTTGAGCTCGTACCAAGCCCGGTTTGTTTAGATTCAAAATTGAAATCCAAATCCCTGGCGGTACCGCGTAGATTGATTAGATGGATGTCCACATATCCATTGACTCCATCACCACCTTTCTTTTCCGAGTCATAACCCAAAATGCCACTCAAACGATTTCCTTTCAAATCAGTCATGGATAGACTTGGGTAGAGCAGGTTTTTTGCCGAATCCCGGTAGACGGTGCCTGGGATCAGAGCTTCAAAATATCCCGTGCGGGACAGTTTCTCAATCGCCAGTGCTACGCGTGTTTCGCTATACGCTTCACCATACTTTAAGAGGGCGAGCCGTTCTAGAGCCTCGGGCCGAATGCTGCTTCCCACATATTTAAAACCACCAAATTTAAACCCCTCCCCCGCCTCGATAAATACTCCCAAATCCAAAGCGGCTTTATCTTCCCGCGTAGTGAAGTCCATTTTCACCACAGCAAAAGGATGCCCATGATCGAGCAAAAATTTGCGTACCCGATTTCCGATGGTTTGCACGTTTACAGCGGTAGCCGGTTGGCCAGAAAAAACGGCAATTCCCATTTGTACCGTTGTAAATCCGGGAGCACTGCGAATCCAAATTCCCCCCAAACTAAACAAGGGCCCCTTATCCAGATGATTTCCTTCCGATTTAGCCAGCAAGAAACCTTCGGCCATGGCGGCACTTACTTCAGAGGAATCTAAACTAGATGGCGGATTCATCCCGTAGGCAGAAACCGTGAGAGAAAAACTGACAATAGCGACGAACAAACACAAGCGATGATAGGTCTGAGCCAATTTATGCATCTGCATCAGAACACCGCCCGTGCTTCCGCAGAAAATTTCTGGTTGATTTTTTGTCCATTCGGTTCTAATTCAGGCGGTTCTAACCGTATCACATAATCAAAATTAAGGTTCATGTTTTCGCCAACTTGAAAATTGGCGTTCGCTTGTGCACGGTGCGTCACGCCCCTGACAAATTCTCCTGTCGTATAGAATCCGCCTTGACCCGTACCCCAAAAGTAGATAACGCCGTAATCGAGAAAAGCGCGGCCATTATATACCGAGGACTTCTCAAGTTTTACCCCTGGTTTCAATCCTTGTAGATGAACAGGCCCCATACTCGAGGAACCGTTCACAACTAGATATTCCGTGCGGCCTTCCAATGAAAAGGCTCTCGGTAATTTGCGTTGCAGGCGTGTACCGTAGGTATAGTTTTCATTTTCGGAAATGGCGGAGGGTCCCGTGGATAAACCTTCGCGCTGGCGGTTTTCATAGGATTGATCCAAAGCGTATTCCCAATCCTCACTGAACTCATTCCGAAAATTACTTCGCTCCTTCCATACTTTTTCCCGAAAGGCATAAATACCGGCCGCAAGATTAAAAGACCTGTCTACATACAGATCCACCGTTTTTCGGGGGCCCGATGGAGCCTTCCAATGCAGGGCAGGGCTATACCGACTCCGACCACTACGGGCGCTTTCGATTTGGGCATCTACAAACAAAGGCAAAAGACCGAGTCGGCCGGTTGTATCTTGATGATCCATCGCTAGATCCAAAGTGAATTCAATGTCCGCCAGTACGCCGGTTACGGTAATTGGAAATTTTGAAGGGTTCAATTCAAGGTTTGCCGTCCAAGACAAATCTTGATAGGGACTCGAACCTACAGTGGTGTCTCGCATCAGACCGATGAGTACATAATCGCCGGCAGTCGATACTGGGTGATACACATTTTGCAGCGTGTCCTTTATATAATTCCCGCGACCTTTCACCAGTGCGAAAGAATCGACGAGAGGAAACTCGGCGGTTTGAGTGACACGATAAGAGGATGCCAAGCTATATCCTTGTTTCTGGTTGGCAATATGGTTGTTCCATTCCACTTGATGGAAATTATTTTCTTCCGGTGTCCCCGCATAAACGGAGGTGGGAGTTAAATGCCATAGTCGGTGATTGTGAAAGGAATAGAAAAAATCCGTGTTCCATGGTCCAATTCCGATGGCGTCTATCTTTTGGGTAACGCCTACATCACGAACCGAATCCTGCATATCCGGCAACCTTCCGGCAAAGTTGCCGCGCTGGGAGAGCAGATACAGCCCGGAAACCAAACTCACACCGCCCAAGAAAGGCGCGGTGGACACGGTGAATTCCGGTTCTTCCTTTATAGAACGGGCCTGCGAAAAATTGACTAAATCCGCCAACCACTCATTACGCGTTAAAACTAAACTTGGCGTAAAACCTCCGGCGGCAAAGGCCAACCGACCTTGTTGCCGGTAATTGTCGCTCCGGCCCGGGGAACGCGCAATTTTAGCCTGCGATTGCACTTCAACAAAAGTCTGCTCCCCCCCTAATCGTACACCCAGCCCTCCCCGCCGGGACTGGCTTCCATCAGAGGCACGGGCACTTGCCGTATCCATCGCTGCGTCAGCATCCGCCCTGCCAATTTCTGCCGACAGTCTTAATTTGGAAAAAGGTGTTTCTTCCCAAGTGATTCGATTCGCCAGAAATCCCCGCTCAGCCACGTATGGGTTTAGATTCCAGGTCTCCAAAAATGCTCGTGGCTCGATCAATTGTTTAAAGGATTCAAATTGCGGAGCCCGGTATTCATGCTCGATCAGGAAATCGGATTGACCCCAGCCGCCATGATCGATGGTTTTACCCAATCTGTATTGACCATGGTAACGGGTGGAATACCCTAAATTGTCCGCATCATCCCGGCTGGAATACAAATTGCGATCGCGTTCGGAAAACAAAATGACCCCTCGCCCCTGGAATCCGGCCAGGATAAGCGCTAAATCTAAAGCAGCACTAGATTGTCGCTGCGGCATTTGTAGTCGCCTGCCCAAGGTGTCCACTATCGCAGAGTCTCCGGAACCGGAATACCGTCGCAGCAGAGCTGAATCCAACACCAAAGCCAATGGTTTGTCTTTATTCTCCAATTCCGATATAGCTCGTATGGACCAAGTGAGCGGACCTGCACTGTCTTTTACTTCGCCCGAACTTAGACTGCGTTGATACTCCTCGTCGGTATATTGGAATTCGGCCGAAAACAAATTTTCACTGGTAACCACAACTCCGGGAAGGAAGTCCAGCCGACCATCACCATAATCGATGGTGTAGTCAATGCCTCGCTTTAATGGATTGCCATTACGCCAGACCCGTTCCGTGCCTGCCAGCACGGTGATAAACTGGCGGCCATTTCTGCCCCGTAAATAATATCCCCTTTGCTTGCCGTCCACGCCTCGCAACGTGTCGCTTTGATATTGGCCATCGCTGATAGACCAGCTCCCCCGCAGTCCATAATCGCTTCGTGAGTAAGAGCCGTTGACCCCTTCTACCTTTGCCCTGAACCTGTCTTCGCCATCCACGCCATAATCAAGCAAATAATTGCCGAGTACGTAGGCATAATGCTTTCCATAGACTCGCATGAATTTGGTGTCGACCTCTTTGAGAGTGGCGGTATTGCCATCGGGTTGCACGGGCACATTTTGATCGGACAGTTGACCTTCCAAAAAAACATCTTCGGCAACCTGGCCATCCAGGTTTATAAAGAGCGATGCATCCAGCCCCAGGCCACCGCCGCTGCCCACGGTTACGGCCATCGACTTGCTCCCGGAATAATTCAAACGATATTTGGAATAGGCAGTATCTTCACTGCTTATGGAGGAAAATATTTCCACTTGGCGAGAACTGTCTAATACTTGCTGGCGAAAAACGGGAACTTGATCGCGGCGATAGAGTGAGAAACCGGACTGCACCATCAGCGGCGTAGTTGCCCTGTCCCAGCAGACGGTATCGCCAGTGCCAATGGGTGCAGCAAAAACCAAAAGAGAGTCGCCAATGGGAATCCGAAAATCCTGATCGCGTAAAAGTTCGACGCCATTACGCTTGAGTTTAAAACGAAAGACCGATCCTAAACCTCCTGTTGGCTGTAGGGTATCTACACTTCGCCAGGAATTGAATACCGTCGTTCCCGGGCCCCGTGCAGCAATAGCACTTGCTAGTGGCCCTGATACGCACGCTTTCGATCGTATCCAACCGGGCTCTGGGCGTTCTGTCCTTTCGGTAGGCAGGTAATGCGTTTCCTGAGATTCAATCAATACCGGCGCAGCTAGGATCACCGTCATGATAAAGACAAATACATTGAGGAAGGACCGTGTCTTCAAGGTTGAAAAGGTATGGAGCCGGGTTTATGTGGTTGGGGGATCGAATCAGAAAAGAAACTTCCGGCAATGGGAGAATAGTAATACGTGGAATGGGTTGTGCAAGCACTTTCCGAATGGAAAACCAATCTCCATTCCGTTCCATCTGGTTCGGGTCTGGCTTCGATTCCCCCCGTAGTTTTTGAAAAAAGTATTTTGTTGGATGCATTGAAATAATCGTCGAAAACCATCGGACTGGAACCCTTGCGCAAACAAACGGGATGTTTAAAATACGGCTCCCACAAACAGGCATCCATTCCAAGAGACAAATTAAACGTGTAACGCAGTTGCCAGTCACCGGAACCACCCGAAGTCCGCAGCTCCGAAAATTTCCAAACCTTGGCCTCGGTTAAATCGAGAAATGAAAAGAGTCCGTCACGCGTCCAATAGACCTCTATCTTGTTTAAATTCCGATCCCGAATCTCTGGAGGTAGTGGAATGCCGGAGACAAACTGCGCATTGGTGTCGTACAACGCCAACCGTTTACTGGCCCGATCCAAAAGAAAAAAATTTCCATTAGGTCCAGAAATAGCCCTAACCGGTTGAAAGGGTTGCGTTGCGGCCGGTAAAGCCAGCCAGTGCATGGCATTGGTCCAATCCCCTTGAAGGCTATCTAAAATTCCGCAGGCAAGGGCCGGGTTTCCCTCAAGCAGGTTCAAGTTCCCATCCAGCATTGGCCATTTCTGGTATCGGGAATGGGTAAAGTCAAAAATGAAAAAATTTTTGCCGGAAGCCAGGACGGCTTCAGCATGAAATGTCCCCATGGAACCGGTCTCGCGTACCTGGCCCGCGCAGGCCAAGATGAATGCGCCAGTCCCCGACAATACAAATCTGCGCAATCTACCGCGCACAACCTGCGCAATGACTTGCGCAGCGACTTCAAAGTAGAGGTGAAAAACGCCTTTTTTAGGCAAATATGAAGCTTTTTCGACTTGGCACATCCGTTGCTTTATCCTCTTATCATGACACACACAACGCTACTAAATCGGACTGAAACTAAACCCTCTGGACTCTCACGAAACGACTACGCCAAACTGTACGAGTTGTACTTCCCATTAGTCCACCGAATTTGTTACCGATATACTAAAAACCGGGAGGACGCTTATGATCTCGCCCAAGAGGTCTTTATCAAAGTCCATGGAAACTACTCCAGCTTTGTCGGAAACTCCCAGCCATCTACCTGGCTTTACCGGGTAGCCACCAACCACTGCCTCGATCATTTACGGTGGTTGAAACGGCAAACTGAATTGCTGACCAACTACACGGATAGCCGAAAGCTCCATCCACCCCAGAAAACAGATTCTGATGAAAAGATCAAACGGCTTATGTCCAAACTAATGGAAAATTTAGACGAGGCCAACCGCCAAGTTGTATTCTTGCGATTTGAGGTGGGACTTTCCCATTTGGAAATAGCGGAAATCTGTGGCGTGTCCAGAGTAGCCATCACCAAACGCCTGTCGAAATTTCTAAAAAAAGTTTCGTCCTTTGCCCCCGGTTTCACCGATTCCTTTGAACCCGTCAGTTGCCTGGCTGACTTATCCTGCTGCGCGGTGATCGTACCAAGCTGTTCGTCGGAAGAAAACCTAGAATCAGAATCGGAATAAGAACCAATCGCATCATGCGATGCCAAACTCCTTGATTTTATAAAGCAAGGACCGCCGACTCATGCCTAAGGACTCGGCGGTTTGCGTTTTGTTCCAGCGGTTCAGTTCCAAACTTTTAAGAATTTCCGCGCGCTCAACGGCCTGTTTCTTTTCCTTGATGGCCGTTCCACCCTTCGATTGGGCCAATTCCATTTCGTTCGATTCGGTTTTGTTTCCAGCGCCGCTTTGCGGTCCTTCGTCTGACAAAGCAAAAGACAAGCCTTCACCAGATGCCAATACCACGGCGCGCTCAACGGCATTCGCCAATTCTCGAACATTGCCAGGCCAGGAATAGCTGCAGAGATCTCGTTCGTTATCGGCGGTCAAAGAATACTTGCAGCCGTATCGTTCGTTGTAATATGTCACGAAATTACGGGCCAACAATAAAACATCCCCTTCCCGATCGCGCAATGCCGGTAAATCAATGGGGATGATATTCAGTCGATAGTAAAGGTCTTCGCGAAAGCGGCCTTGCTTGATCTCTTCCTTAAGATTGCGATTGGTAGCCGCAATTAATCGAAAGTCCAATTTAAAGGTACGGGCGGAACCCACCGGCTCAATAATGCTGTCTTGAATAACCCGAAGCAATTTAACCTGCATGAGCATTGGCATCTCGCCGATTTCGTCCAGAAAAATGGTGCCGCCATCGGCTAAGGTGAATTTACCGGGCTTGGATGCGATGGCGCCCGTAAAAGCCCCTTTCTCGTGGCCGAATAATTCACTCTCCAAAAGGTTTTCAGGTATGGCACCGCAATTGACCGCGATAAACGGCTTCTCCGAGCGCTTGCTGAGCGTGTGAATGGCACGGGACACAACTTCCTTCCCCGTGCCGCTTTCTCCCGTTAAGAGCACAGTGGTATCGGAAACCGCGGCCTTGCGCGCCTTCTCCAAACATGCCAGTAACACCGAGCTCTTGCCGACAATGCCAGTAAGAGCGTTAACCGTTACGCCTGTCTCCACAGTCGGAATCGGATCCGAAGTGCCCGTGCGTTCCCGTAGCAATCTCCGGGCAATATTACGAATCTCCTCATTCTCAAAAGGCTTGGTCAAAAAATCCGAGGCGCCGAATCGAAGCGCTTGTATGGCTGTATCCAAAGTGCCATGGGCCGTAATCATCAGAAATTTAATCGAAGGCTGTTCACTTTTAACTTTGCTCAGGAAATCCAATCCATTCATGCCTGGCATCTGTATATCGCAAACCACAACATCTACGTTTTCTTCACGAATCAGGGTAAAGGCTTCTTCTGCAGATCCGGCATCATGAATGGAAATCGCCAGGGATTCCAAAGTGGCCCGGAGGATCTCGCGTATATGTTCCTCGTCATCGACAATGAGAAACCGTCCACGCAAAGCATCCACGGAATTCATATTGCGGCCTTTCCTTGATCAATGGTGTTTTCTTGACCGCTCGCCTTGCCATGACTGCCGGGCTTTAGGACTAGGACAAACCGAGCCCCTGGCTGTTTAGGTTCAAAATACAAATCGCCCCCCATCTCTCGGGCGATTTTTCGGGAAATGGCCAAACCCAGACCAGTTCCCTTGGTGGAAGTCGTGAAGAACGGATCGAAAACCTGGTTGAGTTTGCCTTCCGAAACGCCTTCGCCATCATCCTCGACAATAATTTCCACGGTTTCCGGTTGCTTACACACGGTGATATTCACCGGCTTATTCGGCAATTGATAACGACGGGCGTTTTGATACAGATTGAGTAATATCTGACGCAAGCCTTCCCCATCCGCTTGCACATTGGCAAAAGCATCCAATGTGTGAAACTGAACTTTGTCCAGTCCAGCCAAAGCTGCTTGCTCATGGCAAAATCCCTCAACGGCATCCTTGGCATCAAATTCAGAAATATGCGTTTGGAAGGGTCGGGAAAATTGCAGGAATTGTTGCACAACACCATTTAGTCGCACCGAATCCTTGAGGATCATATCGATGAATTTGACATTGCCTTTGTTCTCTTCCTTGAGAAGCTGCGCGGCGCCATAAATGCCTTCCAGTGGATTCTTAATCTCATGGGCCACATTAGCGGCAATGGCTGCTCGTTCCTTGGCTTTAAGTGCCGACTCCCCTTCGCGAATCCGCACATTGACCAGTCGCTTAACATTATAAACCAGGAAGTAAATCAGAAAGGAAAAAATAACCAGGTAAAGGACATTGAAACCCAGATAGCTTGCGCAGATTTTAGCCGACGTAGTGTGTTCAACACCCGTGCCGAACTGCATGTCGTATTTTAAAAAGAAATAGAGGAGCAAGGAGCAATAACTGAAAATGGCGACGACACCGCCATACACGGCCAAATGCAGGCGGTAGCGCAGGGCAGCCAGTCCTAGACAACAGAAATAATTGTAGAAGGTGGGGACCTTTAGCGCATAGGCGTACCCGGCCGAATACTGAAGAGTAAAAAGCATGCCGGTAATGATGAACATGTCCATGGTCGTGGACAAATACTTGAACCATTGTTGATAGGGATATTTCAACAAGTAAACCTGGTACCCGATCGACCAAACCAACCAGAAGCCACCGCCGCCAAGATTGGAGACATTAGACCAGTAGGGATTGCCAGGCGCATGCCCTATCGTCGAGATCACCCAAACCACCAGGTAGACGATCCGAATAATATTGGAAGAACGCTCGGCTTTGGCTTCTACCTGAAACCAGATGTTTCGACGCCGCTCACTCTCATGCGGGCGCGTAGCAAAAATAACCGTACGGCGGAAAAGGTGCTTTACCGCGGGTCCAGCCCATTCATCAAGCGGCAATCCGACTTGCCTCATCGAGTTGCACACTGACCAGTTTTGATATGCCCTTTATTTCCTGGGTAACACCATAGAGCATATCGGACGCTGCCATAGTGCGCTTGTTATGCGTGACCACGATGAACTGGGTTTGATGGGAAAACCGTCGGAGCAGATTGACAAAGCGGCCGATGTTGGCGTCGTCCAAGGGACCGTCGACTTCGTCCATAATGCAATAGGGCGAGGGACGCACCAAATACAGTGCGAACAGGAGGGAAATTGCAGTGAGGGCTCGTTCCCCACCAGACAATAAAGATACGCCGCGCATTTTTTTACCGGTGGGTCGCGCATTGATTTCAATTTTAGCATCCAGCGGATCCACATTGTCCTCCAATGCCAACTGCGCCTCGCCCCCTTCAAAGAGACTGGAGAAAACTTCCTGAAAATTCTTTTGCACCACACTAAAAGTTTCCAGAAATTGTTCCCTAGCGACCTTATCCAGTTTCTTTATAGCCTTTTCCAAACCCAGCCGGGCTTTATCCAAATCCTGGTATTGCCGATTCACCTCATCCAACTTGGTTTTTTCCGCTTCATAGTCCTCAAGCGCACCTGGGTTGATGTTCCCAAGGTTTTTGAGCTTATCCTTGTAGGCGGCAATTTCCTCAGGTGCTGTTGATGCATCGTACGGAACCCGTTCAAAGATGGGCTCGTCTGTGCCGGGTTTGGTGGTTTGGGACAAATCCACTTCATGCAATTCAAACATGCGTTCACGGATATTAGTCATAGCCGCGCGCGCTTGTTCCATCTTTAACGACGCCTCATGCTGGTCCTGCGTCACTTGCCGCAACTCCTCATTGCGATTCCGAATCATGGTGCGCAACTCATCCAACCGGCCAACCTTTTGGTCGTAGACGAATTTCGCCTCATCCCGTTTCTGCTCCTCACCCGTCATGCGGGTATGCAGAAGCTGAATTTGATCCACCAAACTCTCCATGCGCAGCTTGACTTGATCGATAAGCGTAGACCATTCCAACTGTTGGGCTGCATTCTTTACGATGAGTTCATTCTGTTCTTTTTCCGACCGGTCCAAATACTCCAAGCGCAAATGCAATGCCTTGGACTTGGATTCATTCTGATTGCGGTTTTTGTCAAGATCACGCATGGCTTCGTCGAATTTGGCCCGTTCTCCTTCGACGCGATGGACGTCTTCCAAGGCTTGATGAAATTGATTTTCCAAAACCCGGCGGGCCTCTTCTCCCTCTTCCAAGCGTTCCTGCAAACCTTCTTGGCCCCGCAGTGCCTCTTCAAGCTGAGTCCGCACGGCCTCCAGCTTAAATCGAGTTTGAGACTTGGATTTGTCCAATCCCTCCAAAGTAGTGGTGAGATAATTCAATTTGGATTTTTGTTCCTGCCAACTTCTCTCCAGCTTTTTTTGTTCTTGCCCCAAAGAAGCCTGACCGGCTTCCAAAGTTTTCCGTTCCGTTTCCAGTGCCAGTATGCGCGCAGAAAGATCCAGGCAGATTGCAACCACCTCTTCCAAACGCTTGGCGGTTTGTTCCAATAAATGCTTGCGTTGCAGCAATCCCGTTTGCGAAACTTTTTGTACCCCGCCCAGAACCAGTCCGGAGGCATGCGTCATTTCACCCGATGGTGTAACCAGCCAAATATCCTGTCCGGCCAATTTCGGCAATAAAGACCAGGCCACATCCAGATTGTCCACCAATCCATAGTGCCCGAGAGCTAATTCCAGCAACGGCCCAATTGCGGAGCCAGCTTCCACTTTATCGATAACCCATCCGAGAAAACCTGTCTCACCGGCCAGATCCGGACGCGATCGAGAAAATTTGATACCTGGGTTTTCCGCAAATAATAATGCCTCACCCTTTTCGGAGCGATGCAAATCCGCCAGCAAAGCGACGCCGTCAGAATGGTTTTCGACCACCAGAGCTTGCAAATAACGGCCCAAGCATTTTTCCGCCACGATAACGGCGTCATCGGGAACTTTAATCGCATCGGCCAATAAATTCTTGATGCGGGATTTGGCACTTTCCAGAAGAAATTGGACACCCCCATCCACGCCTTCCATGCTTTCCTGCAAACCTTGCAACATGGCCAGACGCGTTTCCAAAGCAA
>JAYSRH010000218.1:0-11028 GCA_043721115.1 Fibrobacteria bacterium
ACTTTGCCGCCGTAAATGTGGGCGTTGAGTTGGCCAAGCGCTATGAGGGATCGCCACAGGCTGGTTTTGTGAATGTGGTGCTTAAGAAAATGTCCAAGGAAGGTATACAGAAAGAGTCCGGAGACAGCTTTGGATCCTTGTCTGTGAATTATTCCCATCCGGAATGGTTGGTGCGGCGCTGGTTCAAGCGTCTAGGCCGCAAGGGGCTGATGTTGGCTTTGGAGCGGAACAATCAAGAAGCCCCAATTTGGATTCGGGTCAATGTGCGGAAAGCCCTTGAAGCAGGCGGAGTCCTTGATGGGGATGGAGATGCGGTGGTGGAAAGGGTCCAATCTCAACTGGCCGCCCTGAACGTACAAACGGAACGCGACGGATATGCCCCGATGTTTCTGCGTGTGATTACCGGCGAGCGCGGCGGGGGTGGGCAGGCTGTATTGCACTCGGAATTGTTCACCTCTGGAGCCATCGCCTTCCAGGACCCGGCCGCTTGGCTGATTGCCGAACTCGCCGATTGGCGACCCGGCAGCTCATTGCTCGATCTGTGCGCGGCCCCGGGAGGCAAAGCCGCTTGTCTTGTGGAGAGAGCCCAGTACTTGGGGGAATCCAATCCGGAAAATGCCGCCGTTGTCTGTGGCGATATTTCCATGCGTCGCCTAAGGCTTATTCGCGATGCCATCGACCGTCTGGGCCACCGGAAGCTCTTGCCCGTGGTCATGGACTCGGCGCAGCCCGCCCTGCGAAAGACCTTTGATGTTGTGGTGGTGGATGCGCCGTGCAGCAACCTTGGTGTCTTGCGCCGTCGTCCCGAGGCGCGCTGGACGCGCAGTCCCGGCGATTTGCAGCGTCTGGCGGATAAACAGCGGGAATTGCTCGACCAAGCCGCGACATTGGCCGGCCCTAAGGGACGTATCGTCTATGCTACCTGTAGTCCGGAAGACGAGGAAACCGCCGGCGTCATCAAAACCTTCCTCGCTTCTCACCGCGATTGGGTGCTCATCGATGCGGCCGAACACCTGCCCGCCTGGTCGGTCAAGCGCTGCTTTCTCTGGCTCCATCCCGGCGAGTCGGAATACGACGGATTCTTTGCCGCTCGACTGGAGCGGAAAAGCGAAAAGGCATGAAACCAGCACCTTTCATAGGTTAACGATAAGGATCAAGCCGATGGAAATTTTAAAGTTTATAACGAGGTGTGTGGCGACGTCTATGACATCGTGTATGGCGACACTTACTGTAACGGTGCCGTTACTAGGGATTTCCGCATCGGTTATTTTCGGAGACCCGGTTCCTGCCTGGGCCAAACCCGGAGCCATAACTGCCGAATCTGATTTTCTGCAAAACCGCTTGGAACAACCCGAGAATCATTTTCTGTTGGACGGGACGCAAGGATTCATTTCGGGGAGGGAATTCTATCAGTCCACGGGAGAAGCAACTCCTTTTCTTTGGCCTACTCAACCTTTTCTCCATTTAAGTCCCGATAGGAATTGGCAAGCGGACAGCGTGCCTTTGGTATTTCACGCCAAGGTGGGTAGTGTTCCCAACGGCAATACCGGTGTGGGCATCGGGGATGTCGACTGGGAAATGTTGGAAGGCCTTCGCCTTCATGGCGGAATCGATTTGGAGGATGCTTTATCTAGCCGCAGCTACGCCACCCGACTGGCTCTAGTGGGAGGAAAGCCCGAAGGCTTGGCTTGGCTGGGCGGAAACCTGCCTTTGCGCAGTCTGGCAAATGTGGGCGGCTCCTTTGCACATCGAGGCGCAACCCTGGCTGTGCAAGCCAACCAGGGTTGGTGGTGGACGGCTTCGCCGGTTTCCGGCCGTGTGTATCCCTGGGAAGGTTATAACGCAGAACTTGCCTATCGGGTGGGTGAGGATTTCGATTTGTCCTTGGTCGATCAGGAATGGGATTTGCCCATCCATCAGTCTTTTTATCGCACGCATTATGGTCGCTCTGAGCTGAATATGGGATTCCTGGGAGCTTCAGAAGGCGGCTGGGTGTGGAGACTGGATGTGGGATTTCAGCGCCGAGAAATGATTTCAGATTCTTTGTTCATGCCCTTTGTGGAAAAAACCTATCCGACGCGTTTTCGCTATCGTCAAGACTGGCATGCGCCCGACTCCTTGCCCTTGGAAATGATTTCACAAGGTGCGCTGGGATTCCGGGATCGGCTGATCACACTCTTGCACAGTTCTGAGTTTAAAGAAAAATTCGGTTCCCATCAAATCCGCCAGATTGTAAAAGGTTATTATCGCCATCCCATGCAGGGTTATAAAGTACCCACGGAAAATTTTGTCGAAGATACCGGTTGGGTCGCCCAGTCCAAACCGGGTATACAGGCGCGAGGCGTTTCCGCTGAGCTGGAGTATCGGGAAAAACGAAAAAATTTCGAAATCGGCATTTCCGGGAATCAAGTTCTGGAATGGGAAGCCCCTTTATTTCATCTGCAAAATATGGACACGATTAATGGTGCAAGGATACGCAGCGGTGCCTATACGGGTAGCGACTATGTACTGGAGAATGCCAGTTTGCGACTTTTTGCTGGTGGCATTTTAGGTTGGGGCGAAAAAGAAAGAGGCGGATACTGGAATGTGCAGGCGGGATGGCGGGATTTTTGGGGCCATGATGCCAAGGCTATGGAGTTTCGTCCAAGCAGTGAATGGCTTGGGCTGGGCATGGGCTGGGATTTTCACACCGTCCTTAAACTGGCAGCCCAATTCGATTATGTGGGCGAAAAGCAAGTTCGAGGTTGGGGATCGGACTTGCTTGTGCCATCCCATTTTGAAAATAATGTGTCCGCGTCGCACGCTTTTGCGGCAGACAAGCTGCAGCTCTCCCTGTCCCTGTTGCATGCCTTCGGGGAAAAAGTCTTAGAACAGCCCAATGGAAATCCACTCAGTTATAGAGTTATAGGCGCCGTGCAAGGTTCGTTTTAGTTATTTGATAGTAGCGGAAGTCACGGTTAAATAAAGGCTTACAGTGAAGCCGTCAAATCCTTCGCCGCACTGGCAAAAGGGTCCGGGTAACGATGGCTGTGCGTTTTTACCTCTAAGGCAAATAACTGCGGCGTCCAGGCGGTACGGGCGCAATACTCGCCCAAGGATTCTACCACAGGCTCTTTGGCTTTAGGTGGTGCGCCATGTGCGCGGGCCAACGGGGCGCTCCAATAAATGGGATCAGGAATCAGAGGCGGTGCCAGGGCTCGGTTGGCAATAAATCCAAACTGGGATCCCGCTCCTCCTGAATTTTGACTTTCAACCAAACTCCAGCCATTTCCAAGGTCGCTTAATACGGCCACTTCTTCATTACGGGTAAAATGGCCTAAATAAGAGGATTTCGAAGACGGATACTGCCGATAATTGACCCTCGCCCACTTTACCCGGGCTTTTTTGCCCACACTCGGTGCGGGATTGGCCCGTTTCCATTGCTCCAGAATTTCATTGACCGGAAAGGTTAGCAGATACGCGGCTACGTAGGCGCTATCGCCGGTAGGCATAACCACCTGCACCCATTTGCCAAACACCTTGGTTACGAACAGGGGGCTGTCTTGCAGGCGAACCCCCACAATCTTAGCATCCAGTGAGGGTCCAGTGCGCAGTCTGGCTGCATCCACATTTACGGTGGCCGTACAGTTTCCAAAGGCGATGGGATTGTCGGGTAGTGTGGCAAAAGCCTGGATTGGCAGGGCGGATAAGACACCGAGTACACCCAATACTAACAGGAACCCGCGCACGAGAATACTCCAGTCCCAGAAACCTGGGAGTTTCTACAGAAAGTATAGGGCTTGGCTTTTCCGGGAAGCAAGCGTCAGGAATCCCTATTCAGCAGTCAACCTTTGATCATTTGGGGAGTTTCGGAAATTTGAGGCCGAAATGGCCCAAAGTCGGGTGCAGCTCTTTTTACCTTGAGACCGATGGCGAGCCCAGGTCCAATCCTTTTTATCAGCCGAAATTATCCACCGGCCCAAGGTGGCATCGAAACCATGGCGGATGAACTGGTACGGTATGGCCTCCGCACCGGAGAAAGGCTGGTCTTGCTGCACATTGGGCAGAAAGCCTGTGAACCCGCGCCGCAAGGACTGGTGGCGTATGCGCACGTTCCAAGTACAGGTCGACTGTGGGCTTTTATATTGGCCAATTTTGCCGTGCCTTTTTATGCATGGCGACATAAGCCCAGTATGATCGTTAACATGCAGGTTACCACCGGATTCGGCAGCCTTTTAGCCTCATGGTTGCTTGGCATTCCCTATGTCGTTTTATGCATGGGAATGGAAGTGCTTCCGGGGAATTCTGCTCTCTGGCGTTATTCACGCGCGGTTTGTTTGCGCGGGGCCAATCGCGTCCTCAGCATCAGTCGCTTTACGGATGGGCTGATGGATGCCTTTGGTGTTAAGCCGGAAAACCGTAAGATCCTCCATCCCGGCACCCGTCCCTTTAAGGATACGCCGTCGCCTCAAGGTCGCGCACAGGTTTTTGGATCTGGATCCGAAAATCTTTTCATTTGCCTTTCACTTTCGCGTTTGGTGCCCCGTAAGGGTATAGACAAGGTGCTGGAAGCATTGGCCCATGTGATAAAGATTCGCAACGATATTCTTTACTGCGTGGGGGGTGCGGGATCGGATCTGCCTAGGCTTAAAACTTTGGTCAAAAAATATTCACTGGAAAAGCATGTCCGCTTTTTGGGCCAAGTCCCAGATGGGGATAAGGGACCGTGCTATGCCAATGCGGACGTGTTCCTGATGCCCTGTCGCTCCTCGGAAAGCCCGCCCGATGTGGAAGGTTTCGGCATTGTATTTTTAGAAGCCGGAGCCTGTGGGACACCGTCACTGGGGGGAGCAAGCGGAGGCGTACCGGATGCCGTGCTGGACGGCGAGACCGGATATCTGGTCGATCCGGAAGATTCGATGGCCCTCGCGGAAAAAATCCTGTTGCTCATGTCCGACAGGGAGCTCTTACTACGCCTGGGACAGAATGCACGACTGCATGCGGAAGCGTGCCATTGGGACTCAGTCTGTCAACGGTATTTTGAGGCGTTTAATACGGTTCATCCACGGACATATTGAGCTGGATACCGTGCAGTCCATGAAAGCCGAGTTGCGCGCGGAAAAGATAAATGTCCGGACGGCGGACACGAATACCAAAGCCCCATGAGTTTTTGACATTGTCCAGAAAATCGATTTTGTCCCACGACCTTCCGTAAACACCATACTCGTCAAAGACGACCCCATCGACAAGGCGCATAATCGGAAACCGGTACTCGGCTCCCCAGGAGGCGACGGAATAGTGGCGGAAGCGACTGCCGGCATACCCGCGCATGGGTGTGTCGTTGCCAAGCGTTTGCAATCCATAGACTGGCATGTGGTTACCGGGAACTTCAAAGGATTGGCCTACAAATGTGTGCACGGCCAGTACCTTTCTGTTGAACAGTTCGCGCCTTAGTTTTTCATATTCCATTTTCTGCAAAACTTTGCGCATGCTAAGCGAACCGGACTTGCGTTCTTCCTCCGAAGAAATCTCGTATTTTTCCTTGCCTAGTTTGTAGTAGCTAGTCCAATTGCTAGACCAGTTTTGATAATCATGATGCTCGGTGGTGAAATGGTATTCATAGGTCGCATTAAAATTATTTCCCGAAAGCGGGATGTTTTCGTTGAGGCGGCTATCTCGAAAGATTGCGACGTTCACAGTCTTGTCCTGCCAATTACTTTCCATGCCGCGCATTTGAGGATCAAACACCCCTTTTTCGTTGCGGAAGAATTCACTTTGCAAGGTGTCCTCCTGGGGGGGCGCTTTGCCGTAATGATTGTCTCTAAATGTGAATGTATTTCTCACGCCCAGCTTTTCCACCAGCATGTGAGAGAGAGCGAGTGAGTACACATTTGAGGAATCCGCAAACTTCCAGAATACTGGTGTGCCGGGTTGATTTACCGAGGTGTTTTTTACACGGGTTAGTTGAAAGGCGGCTTTTGATGAGAAATGTGTGCCCAGCAGCTCAGTTGCGGAGATGTAAGATCGGAATTTCCAATCGCCATTTACAAAAGCACTTCCACGAGCCACCAATGTTTCAGTGGGCCGACCAAATAAGGCTTGGTGTCTTAAGGTAAGTCCCGTATAGGAACTAGTCCCGGGAGCAAGATTCAAAGTTGGATACGCCATTATTTTATTGTTTTCACCAATACTAATCAGGCGGATGGTTCTATCGATCACGTTTTCATTCAGGAAATACCGAAGTGGCGCTTTGGTAGGAAAGAGTACAAATTTGACTCCGGGAACCACGATTTTCTCCAATGGCCAAGTAACTGCTTGTAGCACGGGATGGGCAGTGTATTCTAAAATGGTTTTGCCCTTTGGCACGGTATCCACCAGAGACTCCAAGGAATCTTCGTCGATTTGAGTCGTATCGATGGGTTCAATGGCAAGGCAGAAGGATGTTGGAAAAAGCAAAAAAAACAGAACGGAACCGAAAAGGGAAAATTTCAATTTAAGAAAAAGAATCATGCGCGCACTTTTTCAGGAGACCTGGTTGGACCAAGATAACTCATTGCCTGGTAAAAATCCACGCGAAGCCTTTCGCAGTTAAAGGAGTGGTAGCAAGATATTTTAACACTTTGAAATGGAAAAGCACTTAAAAGTGAAGGAGGGGGAAAATCAGCTTGGCCAAAAAATAGCTGCCGGCACCCAAAAGGGCGCCTCCCGTGATATCGCTTAAATAATGCACACCGAAAAGCACGCGCAAAAGGCCCATAAAAATCGGCAGCAGCAAGGCCGGGATAAGAATATGTGGCAAATAAATGGAAATGGTAAGGGCTACAGCCATATTGTTCATCGTATGGCCGGAAGGGAAGGAGTATTTGTCGAGCGGTGGTACCATGGGTACAATTCCAAGACCGGTATTGTGGGGTCGTGTCCGTTTCACCAAAAGTTTAATGGGCCAATAAATAGCCAGGCTTACGGCGATGGCAACCAGTCCGTGGAAAATGGCGGACTGAAGCTGCATCATGGGAAGAGACTTCCAAAGGTAGAAGGCAATGAAAAACCAAACCCAACCATCCCCGATTCGAACTAGGAGTATTAATGGCAGGGTGACGAATTTTGGCAAGGTTAGGGTGCTCAGCACGCGAAGGCACGCCATGTCTAGGGCGATCATTCTACGGGACAAGGTCGACAGGATAGTAGGTTTTATGTCTTTCAAATTGTTTTCCATCATTTTGCCTATACCCAAACCCAAAAAGATAACTCCGGGCTGGTTAGACGCTTGCTTGCCCCATTAATGTCAACATGCGGTTCGAAATATGCGTCCACGTGAAACTGGATTCGATGCGAATTCGGGCTTGTTTGCCCATGGCCATCGCTCGGGCGCGGTTTTTGAGCAGTTCAATGAGCGCAGCCTGGAGTTTTTGCGTGTCTTCCGCAGGCACTAAAAGCCCGGTGACACCTTCCTCTATTGCATCCGGGATGCCTCCGGAAAGACTGCCGACCACCGCTACCTCGCAGGCCCCGGCTTCTAGAAATACAATGCCAAAGCCCTCAATGTCCTTCTGAGTGGATAAGCTCGGCAAAGCGAAAATGTCAGCCAAGCAGTAATGGGCCACTATCTCCGAATCGGCAATGCGACCTAGGAAACGGATGGTTTTTTCCAGGCCCAATTCCTGCACCCGGTTTTCCAAATCTGGTTTTTCCGGACCGGAGCCGCCAATCATGAGTAGGGCTTCCGGCACCGCCGACTTTACCCCCGGCATGGCTTCAATTAGCCGCCGCACATTTTTTCGAGCTACTAGGCGCGTTAAGGTTAAAATGACAAGGGGGCGCGGTGCGGTTGTATTTAAAGCATACCGTTCACGCAAAAAGTTGGCATCAACTGGTTTGAAATAGGTGGGATCCACACCTGGATGCACTAGGTAAAGTGGTGTTCCTGCAGGCGCACGGATTTTAGTCATGCGCAGCACTTCCGCGCTGATGGGGAAGACCGCGGCCATGTTTCCGAAGGCCCGGCGCATCAAAAAAGGGGCCAAGGGTCCGAGTACGGAAGTCAGCAGTTCGCGGCCCATCACCATGCAGTAACTGCGGTGTTGCTTCCGGGATTTCGGCAACCAGGCCTCTGACAAGGATGCCGGCCACTGTGCATAGAGTATGGTGGTAATGGTAGGGTTATGCCGAAGGTAACGGGGAAGTAACACTAAGAGGGGTAGGAAAAGCCAGGAGCTGTGCACGGGAATGCGCACCAAATCCGTCAGATTGGGCAAAGGATTGGGGTCTGATTTTGTGCCAGGGCAAATCACGCGAACCTTATGCCCATGTGCCAGAAAGGCCCGCGCCAGTTCTAGAACCAAGGTTTGGATGCCGCCCCGTTCTGGGGGGAAATCCTGGCTGACGATAAGGATGTCCATGGCGGTTTTAAGGTAGAAATCGGGCTTTGCAGAGGCCGGATTGTGAACTAAGTTTTGGAAATGACGCTAAAACAAGCCCAAGAACAGGTAGACGTCTGGGTCAAAACCATCGGGGTGCGCTATTTCAGCGAACTGACCAATACCGCCATCCTTATGGAAGAAGTTGGCGAGGTCGCCCGCATCATGGCCCGCACGTATGGCGATCAAAGTTTCAAAAAAGCCGATCTCGCTAAGGATTTGGGCGACGAGATGGCGGATGTGCTTTTTGTCCTTATTTGCCTGGCCAATCAAACCGGCATCGATTTGACCGAGGCTTTTGCCAAAAATCTCGAAAAGAAAACGATCCGCGATAAGGACCGGCATAAGCAGAATCCGAAACTGTTTACCGACCCCACTTCAAGCATCAACCCGGAAGCGAAAGCCTGAACCATGTCCAGTTCCTTCGGCAACCTGTTTCGCATCTCCACCTTCGGCGAAAGTCACGGCAAAGGCTTGGGAGTCGTTGTAGATGGATGTCCCGCGGGGTTGGCCCTCAGCCAATCCGAAATTCAGGCGGAGCTGGACCGGCGCAAACCCGGTCAAAGCAAATTGACTACGCCGAGAAAAGAAGCGGACACAGTCGAAATTTGGTCCGGACTCTTTGAAGGTTTGACCACCGGCACTCCGATCGGAATGCTAATTGAAAATACCGATCAGCGCTCTCATGATTATGGCGATATGGCGGAAATGTATCGACCTTCCCACGCCGATTACACCTACGATCTAAAATACGGACGACGCGATCACCGGGGTGGTGGCCGATCCTCAGCGCGTGAAACAGCCGGCCGTGTTGCGGCTGGGGCCATCGCCCGTAAAATCCTGCGAGAAGCCTGCGGTACGGAAATCCTCGCCTATGTTTCCCAGGTCGGCCTAATCGATGCCGAAATGGATCCGCTCCTAGCAACTTTTGAGGCTGTGGAATCCAATATCGTGCGTTGCCCGGATAGCGCCAGCGCGGAAAAAATGATCGCCGCTATCGACGCGGCTCGTAAGGCGCAAGATTCGCTCGGCGGAGTCATTCAGCTCGTTATTAAAAATGCACCCAAGGGAGTCGGCGAGCCTGTGTTCCATCGCACCGAAGCGGAACTGGCCCGTGCCTTCCTTTCCTTGCCGGCCACCAAAGGCTTTGAAGTAGGCAGCGGTTTTGCGGGAACGCGGTTACGCGGCAGCGAGCACAATGATGCCTTCGTGAATAAAACCCCCGGCTCCGGCGCGGCCGGTATCCGCACGGAAACCAATCGCTCGGGTGGCATACAAGGTGGCATCACCAATGGTGAACCGATTCTTTGCCGCATCGCATTCAAGCCTACGGCTACCATTTCCATGCCTCAGAAGACGGTGGATAAAAAGGGCAATGAGGTTGTGCTGGAGGCCAAAGGCCGCCATGACCCTTGCGTTTTGCCGCGGGCCGTTGTCATTGTCGAAGCCATGGCCGCGCTTACCCTGGTAGATTTATTTTTGGAGCAGCGGGCCAGGTACGGGGTTTTTCCGGTCGCAAAATAAAGGCATTATGAAAAACCATCTGCTGGCTTATTTCGCTCTCTCTTTACTTGGCCAAACGGTTTTTGGACAAGTCTTCACTTGGAAAAGTGTCAATCATCAAGGCATGGGATATGTCACGGGCATGGTCATCCATCCCGATATAAGCCAGGCTCCCAACCTGATGTATATCCGCACCGATGTGGGCGGCGCCTATCGATTCAATCCCGCGGAACAAAAATGGATCCAACTCTTTGATTTTGCCGCTGCCGCGCAAGTGGGGTATTTCCAAGTGGAATCGATGGCGCTGGATCCAAACGCACCGGAAAAGCTTTATGCGGCCGTGGGCGGTGTTACGAGCACTACCGGCGATGTCTTGGTTTCAAATGACCAAGGAACGACATGGCAATCCACGGGCATGACCGCCAATAACATCTATATAGCAGGCAATGATTTATTCCGAGGGTCATCGGGAGAGCGGTTGCAGGTGGATCCGAATAATTCATCCGTACTTTATTTCGCCAGCAGGCAAAACGGATTGTGGAAAAAGGAAGGCGCAACCGCTTGGACCAAGGTAGGCGGAGGGCTTCCATCCACAGCCGCCAATCCCGGATTTACCTTTATCGTATTCGATAAGAATTCCTCCAATGGCCAAAGGTCAAAAATTCTGTATGCCGGATGTTATGGAAGCGGGATTTGGAAATCAGCCGATGGCGGAGTCACCTGGGCCAATATCAATGGGGGCACGAACGGCTTGAGAGCGGCCGTGGCCGGGGATGGCGTCTTGTACGTGACTTTTGGCGGCAGTGAAAAGGACTACCAAGGGCCGGGTAAGGTAGCGAAGTATCAAAACTCTACCTGGACGCCGATAACACCATCGTCGGGAACATCCATAAGCTATAGCGGCATTGATGTAGACCCAGAGGTCCCCAGTAACGTGGTTGTGACTACGCATCAGCGTGGCATGTTTTATTCCACCAACCAGGGCACCAACTGGACCAAAATCAACACAACCGCTACCGGTTTTCCGGCCTATTACAATTCCGGTGATCACTCTTTTGATTGGGGAACGGCGGCTTTGGTCATCGACCCGAACAATACCAAAAGGTTGTGGAGCACCAATGGCTATGGA
>JAYSRH010000219.1:0-11026 GCA_043721115.1 Fibrobacteria bacterium
AAAGGTTGAGGACCGGTTTCCCATCCTGCTTCATCATGGCTTCCCTGGCATTACACGTCATCACACGGCATGGCGACTCCGCTGGCGTAACCTTAGGCAAATTCCTTCACGATGGCACGAATATCTTCTAGGGCTGGATTCTGCTCCAATGAAAGTTTTAGTTTCGGCAGCACCTCTTTTTCCCGTCTTAAAGATTGGGCGCATTCCCAGAGATTCATGAGAATATCCTGATCCAATGGATGCAATGCCGTAGCTGCTTGGAAGAGTCCGAAGGCGTCATCATAACGTCGTTCCTGGAAGGCGAGAATGCCGAGGCCGTTTAAGGCTTGCGGATTTCCAGGTCTGGTTTTTAAGGTTTCAAGATATATCAGTATGGCGTCACCGGTGCGATTTTCCTGGGCAGCCATTTCAGCCTTTTTTAGCACAAGCGCGCCGGCTTCCAAATCCTCGAAGCCGGTTGCAGAATAGATGGCGGGTCCATTGGCCTGGATATGGGTTCGCATGGCGAGGAATTGTTTGCCATGCGGCGAGTCCTGCGAAAGGGCTATTTCAAGTACTGGCATGATTTCATCAATCCGGCCCAAAGCCAAGGCGGTGTCAAAGGCGTTCACAACGGCATCAAACCAAAGTGGCCGTATGGCCAAACATTGGAAAAAATATTTCAGTGCCATTTCACCGTTAGATGCGTTTTTCTGTTTTTGACCGCATTCCCGCAAGAGGTTGGCTGCTTCAAGTGGGCGGTCCAATTCCACATAGGTATCGGCCAAGTTGTAAATAATATCCGATTCATTTGGAGAATGTTTGGAGGCGGTTAGAAAGTGCTGTAGAGCCAATTCCCGGTCTCCGCAAACATTGGCTATGATGCCCAGGTAATTAAAACAGGCGCCCTTGTCCGTATCGCTTTTTATTTTTTTCTCCACGGCATCGATGGCCCGGCTAAAATTATTGGAATCAATGAGGGATTCTATTTCCTTCTGCCAAGCCGAAAGCGGCGTGGACAATGCTGGTATCTGGATGTCTTGGTGCGCGATTTTACTAGCACGGGCGAAAGTCTGGAATACTGGATTATTTGGAAACCGCTGAATTAAAAGTGCGTTATCTCCCTGTGTAATTTCTCCATTGCCTGCCTTTAGGCTGTCGTGCAAATTGTGGGCGGCATCAGTATTAACCTCGTCAAGCTCCAGGCAGCGGAGAAAAAGCATCGTGGCCGACTGGAAATCCTGCCTATGATACTGAATGACGCCTAAATGGGAGTAGATGTCGGGATTGGTTGGATCTTTGGCTTGTGCGTCCAGAAACCGGTCAGCGGCCAATTGGATTTCGCCCCGGGCATAGGCTCGCTTGCCTTCCTCCAACAATTGATTTTCTTCTTCGCCAATTTGAGTGTCGTGAATGGCGACCGGTCCTTTTGACCATTTAGACTGGTATTTTGTACGGTTTTCAATCATGAGCTTTTTCCAGTCAACCGATTCCTGATTGAAAGAAACACTTCCAAAATGGTGGATGAAACTGTCATTGGCAATCAATGCATTGAATCCGTGATGATGGACGCGCGTACAGTAATCGTCGTCCTCGAAATTTCCCTTTCCGAATCGCTCGTCGTAAAATCCAACCTTGTCAAATACGCGCCTCGGTATTAGGTGACAAAATCCTTTGACGAAAACGAATTCTGCGGAGGAGAGGTCGTTTTTCTTTTGCCATTTTCCAATGAAGTCCTGGATCTCTCCTTCCACCTTGTATGGGACATTAGGGACAATTTGAGGACCAGCGATATAATTGGATCGCGGTCCGACTAAACCTATTTCGGGATCGCTTTCAGCCAGGCGCACCATGTTTTCCAGCCAGTCCGGTCCCACGATGATGTCGTTATTCAAAATGAGAATGTACTCGCCTTTTGCCAATCGCATTCCTTGATTCCAGCCTTTTGCGACGCCCAAATTGGTGGCATTGATGATAACCTTGGCGTTGGGAATGGAATGAAAATAGGCGGAAGTTCCATCATGACTTCCATTGTCGACCAAGATGAGCTCAATTTTCTGGCGAGTATATTTAAGAATTGATTCCAGACATCGTTTGGTATACTCCACTTGATTGAATCCCAGAATGACTATGGATATGAGCTTTTCTTCGTTGTAAGTCTGTACCCGAGGTACGGATTCCACTTGTGTCCAACCTTCGAGGCTGGAGTCGTCCAAATCCGGTTGTGGAAAACCCTTATAAGGCTTAATGCTGGTTACGACGAATCCTGCCAGTAGGAGGGCGGCGCGGATACCATTGGGTGTCAAATCAATCGGATATAAAGGCGCAGCCTCGGTGATTTTTGTGCCAAGCGCTTCATTGCCGTTAAAGACCAGGACCAAGCGATTGAGGCACTTGGCTAATTTTTTGATGTTGCGAATGCGTAAGTCCAAATTTTCGATCATCTCCGGAGTAACGCGTAAGATAATGAGATCCTGTTCAGCCAGGGGTACCAGCACACCTTTGGAATCAAAGACCTTGAACGGTCCAGTGATGGTGGGAAGTTCTGCGGCAGTTCCAGCGAAACCTATGGTATGAGCTGCGCGCATTGGGATCCTAAGGCTATCCGGGTATAAGGCAATGGTGTCACCGGCTTTAGAAGACTCGTTTAAAAGGCTGTTTTGATTTTCCATCATGAAGTTCTTTCTTGCCTTTGGCAGAATCTTTTCGGTGGCGGTAAGCCAAGGTGGTTCGATAGGGTTTTTGTGCAGGGCAGCAGTATGGGCTTCGCTGATGCTCATTCCAAGCGACGTCAAGTATTCAGTGTTGTCCGTAGAATCCGATAAACGGCTCTGAATGTTACGCAACCATTCTTTGCGGCAGATAAATGCGTAGGCAGGAACGATTTCGTCGTTTTTAGTCTGCTGCGAATTTGCGATAGTATTGACACCTTCCTCTTTTTTGCATAGAGGCAATTTTTTGGCTTCGCCCAATTCAGTCAAGTCCCGTTTGTCCAGCCAGTGGTTGAACAAAGTTGAAAACTCGATTCCTGCCAAGCAGAAAATCAAATGACTTCCCGGAAGTAGATTGACGGCAATTTCTAAGGCCTGTTTGGCGGTGCATTCCGTGCCCAAGTCGAGGATGCGCAACTTGCTGCTTTCAGGAGCTAGTGCCGCTACGGACTTTCCAGAACAATTGAGGACCAAAATATCTGGGCCAGGTCTGGTTGGCAAAGTGTCCAAACTTTTTTCCAAGAGGGTAATGTCTTTCGATTCCCCTTGAGAAGTAATGTTGTCGCCGATAAATATTAAAACGGAAATGTTTTTCCATGCCGGTTGTTCGGTTAGGCTGGTTTTCATATTGGCCTCGGCATTTTTGGGTTTCGATTTCATTTCCTGGATGAGCGCGGGTGATGGGCTGAACCAGCCGATACTCCAGAGCTCCATGGCAGTCGGGACGAGGTCTGCGCCACCGTAGTGTGCGACTAATTTTTTGTACAAGGCATCAGTCGATTCCTGTGTCAAGTTATCGACATGCGTTTTGGCTTCCGTTTTAAAACTCTTCTGGCCTTCGTGAAAAACAAAAACATCGGAGGCAACAACCAACTTTTTACCACCCATGCAAAGTCTCCAGCTCAAATCAAGGTCGTCATTCCCCAGAAACAGGTTTTCGTCCATGCCTCCCATGGTCGCATAGAGGTGTTTTGGCATCATTAAACAAAATCCGATTAGGATTTTTGAAAGTATGCCTTTACCGCTGTTGGCTTCTTTTAAAATGCCCGCGATATTTCTGATAATTTCCATAGTCCCGTTTCCCGGGAATTGTTTAGCTGATTGCCAGGCAGGAGGAAGATTGAAATCCAGTCGTTGCAATCCCGCTACGTAGTTTGAGACGGGTCCTACCGCTCCTACTAAAGGATCCTGGAAGTACTTGGCCATTTCCTTGGCCCACAGTGGTGTTACTAAAGTATCCGGATTCAAAAAAATCAGAAATTCTCCATTGGCGATTTCCGCACCTTGATTACATGCCTTGGAAAATCCGTGATTGTCCCTATTTAGGATGGTGCGCACATCCACTTGTCTAGACAGGAAAGCTTGCGTGCCGTCTCGCGAATTATTGTCGACGACGATTATCTCCTGGTCGCTCATGCTCAAGGCCATTGAACCCTGTGCAGACTTCCGTAAGGATTCCAGGCAAGCCTGGATATTCTCCAAGGAGTTGTAGGTAACAATGATTATAGAATAGAGCGGTTTACTAGAACTGGTAGCTGAGTTCATTCTTAACCAGCGCTAGAATTTTTTCGGCCATTTCCGCGCTCAGGGTTTCCAAGGTTCCGTTTGCCTGGCTATTGCTCAGATTGGCTGCATGGTTTTGCTTGGCCAACGCTCGTTTCGCGCCTGCAATCGAATATCCGTCTTCCTTCAGCATCTTGAAGATCATCCGTAGTTTGTGGATTTGCATGTCACCGTAACGGCGCTGCTTCCCCATGGTGCGGGGCGCCACCAGGAAATCGGAAAATTCCTTTTCCCAATATCGAATGGTATGCGGCGGCACACCGATGATCCGCGCTGCATCGCGAATGCTGATTAAGGGTTCTGATTTAATGCTTTCTATGGTTTCCATCGTATCCGTTAACATATGCGCCCTTTCGTTTGGCGTTTTTGGTTCTGCAAAGGTATAGAGCAAAACCGGGACCAATGTTTTTAACTACAGAACAATGCCGAAAAGGGCCTGAATTAAGCCAAATGTTGAAGTTTGGCACGAAGAAATCCACTAGAGTAAGAGCAAAAAATTCCCAGCCCGGAGCCTGGGGCCGGTAAAAAGTTCAAGTGATCCTAAATCAGGAATGTTGCAATTACATAGGTAGCGGGCTAGGAATGCATTGAGAGCAATTGCTCAAATAGCTAAAGGTATTCTGGCTAAACCAACAGATTACCCAAATAACGTGCCCGACACAACTCCGATTCATAAATCGAAAGCGTCTTGTCGCTCATTTCCATACCCGATTCAGACAAAAGATAAACTCCTAGCATATCTTTTATGTGCTGAAATACTTCATCTTTGGAAATGCGCAACCAGAACTCGTAGTCACCGGCGGATTTCAAGTATTGGTCGAAGTATCCATATTTCTGATGCAGGCTCTTTCTCCATAAGGGCTGTGGGCCTACAAAACATTGCTGAAACAATTCGATTCTATTGAACTCTGGTAGGATAATTCGCACCAGATCCAAACTCAATACCGTGTCGTTTTCCTTTCGCGTAGCGGCAAAATCCCCATAAACCAAAGCGATATCCTTGCGTTCATCAAGGAGTGCGGCCATTCTTTCCAAGGTGTCTCCAACGTGCCGATCATCCGCATTGGCGTTTGTAAGATAGGCTCCATGTGCCACCATTACTCCGATGTTCCAGGCCGCATAAATGCCGATTCTTGTTGGAGTACGGATATACGTTATATTCGAATGATGACGCTGATATTCTTCAGCTATTTGGCCTTCGGCCTGCGGTGAGTTCGCATCGATAAGAATGATCTCAATTTTTTGACCCAAAGTTTGTTTGAGTAAATCATCGAGACAACCCCGTAAAAAGCGCTCTGCTTTGTAAAGCGAGACAATGGCGGTTATCCGATAAGTGTCCGTTGACGCTCGACCTGGGCACACCAAGCTCTTCCGGAGTAGATCACGCATTTCCTTTTCTTCAGAAACGATTAATGAGTCGCGAACATAGGCATCCATGGAGTTTATAGCCAAGTATTTCCGTAGAAAAGTATTCCTTTCCTCTGCCTTACCATTGACCTTTAGTATTTCCCCGCAATTTAAAGCTGCATCGGTATAATCGGGTTTTAGCGCCAAAGCCTGATACAGGCAATTCAAGGCCAAATCAATTTTGTTTTGGCTATGCAGTAAAACAGCTAAATCGTTATAAGCCCGGTAATTTTTGGGTTCTTGAGAGAGACTTAGGCGGATTTTTCTTTCGGCTTCCCCTCCTGAATCTCCTGCAAGCTCCTCTCGTTGACCCACCCGAGGATTATCCCAATTCTTTCCACCCTTGACATCAAATGATTTTTTCACATTTGTCAGCAGAAAATTTACCCCAAAACCGCCTTAATTAGGCTATTTTCCGCCTTTGCCAATAAGACTGAGACTAAATCTTGCCTTTACCCGACTTCGTAAGTAACCTTATTTCAAGATAGAGATGCTCAAGGAAAAGTGATGGTCATGATACACAAAAATAATGCTTCGGTTCCGGAGGTTCACTCAACCGCTGAGGCCGGGGTAACTCTGGATACTTTGCTGCCTGGACAAGCTGGTACCATTGTAGGCATTCAAGCCGAGGCCAGTCTAAAAATCCATTTGCTCGAACTTGGCTTTGTGGCTGGGAGCTCAATTACCTTTCTCATGACCACCCCTTTTGGTGATCCGAACATTTACGCACTGCGCGGTACCTCGATTGCGCTGAGAAAGCGTGAGGCATTGTGCATCCGCGTATTGATTTAAACGCCTCCCAACCCTTGGTGGCCCTGGTAGGATCGGCCAACTCCGGAAAGACAACGCTGTTCAACCTGCTTACCGGTTCGCATTACAGCACGGTGAATTATCCAGGCGCAACGGTGGAATTTACGATTGGGCAAGGAAAAATATTTTCCGGCCTCACCTGTCGTGTCATGGATACGCCTGGAATTACCAGCATGGTCCCGGCTTCACTGGATGAAAAAGTCACCGTGGACGCATTATTTGGGGATCAACGGCCGGATATACTCATAGTGGTGGTTGATGCCAATCAGCTTTCCAGACATCTTTATCTTTTTAAACAGCTACAAGACATGGGCTTCAATCTAGTTGTGGCCCTTACCATGTGCGATTTGCTCCAATCCAAAGGCATGCGGATCTCCGCCACAAAATTATCCGAGCTGTTGGATTGCCCGGTATTTCCGTTGGACCCAAGGCGTAAGGACAAGGCCGCAGAACTGGGCGCTTTGGTTGCCGATACCTTGGAAAAGTCTCTCGCCGACAAAAAGTTTATGCGACCGGATAAGGACGCCCATCAACGCTTTATTTCCGAGATGACGGAAGAACGCATTCAGGACTATTATCAGGCCTTAGACTCCATAGAAAAACTCGTCATCGACTCTTCGGCAGGCCTCTCCAGCCATTCTCCTAAAAGCACCACTCTTCATCAAAAGAGCACCAGCATGGATCGCATGCTGCTGCATCCTGTATATGGCCTTGCGATTTTTCTAGTGGCTATGTTCGTGATTTTTACCTCTATTTTTTGGCTGGCGTCTCCTTTTATGGACTTCATCGATTCTGGTTTTGGCTGGGTCATCGCTTCCACCAAACATCTTTTGCCGCATTCATGGGTTACGGATTTGTTGGCCGATGGAATTGTGGGTGGCATCGGATCGGTTATGGTATTTCTTCCGCAAATCGTGATTTTATTTTTGGCCATGGGGTATCTTGAAGATTCCGGATATCTGGCCAGAGGCGCGGCGCTGGTAGACCGCCCCTTGTCCATGATTGGTCTCAATGGAAAATCCTTCGTGCCCCTCTTATCCGGCTACGCCTGTGCGATTCCCGCGATGATGGCGGCGCGTACCATCCCCAATCGTTTCGAACGCAATCTGACCATCTTTATCATTCCATTGATGAGCTGTAGCGCCCGGTTGCCTGTGTATGCCTTGCTCCTCGGCTTTATTACCCCCAGGGACAAACCCTGGATCGGAGGCTTAGCCTTGACGGGGCTATACCTCGCGGGTATGCTGCTGGGCGCATTGGTCTCCACCGTAATCAGCCGGTTACGTCGCGTAAAAGGGCGATCGGATTTTATCTTGGAGCTTCCTGCACTGCGTATGCCGGTGTTGAAAATTGTCGTCACTTCTACATACCATAAAGCCGTACAATATTTACGCAAGGCTGGATTCATGATTGTAGTCATATCCCTGGGCCTTTGGATATTGACCCATACACCGGTGGTTGCCAGCCTACCCGCCGCCACCGAACCTGGAATGAATAGTCCGCCTGTCGTCGCGCAAGAATATGTGGCCGTTGCCAACTCCTATGCGTCTCAGCTAGGGAGGATTATTGAGCCGGTCATGCGTCCCATGGGCCTCGACTGGCGTGGCGGCGTGGCCATGATGTGCGCCTTTGCGGCGCGCGAAGTTTTTGTCAGTGCTATGGCACTCATGTATCGCATCGATGAAGCCAAAGGAGATGGCCTGGCGGACCGGATGCTTGTGCGCATGTCCGAAGTCCATTTTGAAGATACCGGAAAAAAGATATTCACCGTATCTTCGGTATTGGGAATGATTCTGTTTTTCATGATTGCCCTACAATGCCTGTCCACCGTTGCCGTATCCAAACATGAATCCGGCGGTTGGAAATTGCCCGCGGCGCAGCTTTTATTGTATACCGGTGGCGCTTACGTGTTGGCCGTGGCCTTGGTGCAGGGCTTACGCGTTTTGGGTTTTCCTTGAGTCTGAGAAATAACCAGAATTAAACTACCTTCACCTGCATGACTATAAAGCTCTACAAGACCTTCGGATTTGAAGCCGCCCACTTTTTGCCAAAGGTTCCCGTTGGACACAAATGTGGCCGAATCCACGGCCATAGTTTTCGCTGTGAGATCGAAGTTACCGGACCTGTAGATCCCGAAACCGGTTGGGTGATGGATTTTGCCGACATAAAAAAAGCTTTCAAGCCAGTGGAAGACGCACTCGATCACCGATTCCTTAACGAGGATGTCGCCGATTTGACTAACCCAACGTCCGAGGTCATTTGCAAATGGATTTGGGATCAGTTAAAACCATCGTTGCCGCTGCTCAGTGCCGTTATATTGCATGAAACCTGTACGGCGCGGTCAGAATTTAGGGGATAACCCGAGAATTGCTTACCTTGGTGGATCTCGCAATGCAACCGGTGGATCTTTTGGAAAATCCGTATCCGGTCCTTTGATATATTCATCTTCGCCGAGCGGTTCCCGACCATCTTTCCAGCGATCATCCGCCCACATCAATTGCCATTTGGCAGGAAATTCACCGAGTTCGAAATCTATACTGGCCACATGGTGACTGGTCGAGTCATCCCATGCTGGTGTTTCACTGCGAAGTATTGGTAAATTTGCCTTGGGCGCTTTGTCGCCACGGATTAAAAAATTCGGACAGCCCCCTTTTAAATTGATGGGTTGCCAAACTCCCGTTACCGGAACATCCCATCCATCTTTGATAAAGTTATCCTCACCCAGAGGGAAACCACCGATTTGAGTGGGAACCTTGAATTTGGAAACGTCGAAGAGAGGGTAGTTTTTTTTTCCACCGAGCCCACCAATAATGTTTCCGCTCATTGGAATAATTTTCTCCATCCAGGCCCAAAGGGCCTCTCCCGGACTTTCGTCGAAATGCCGTCCTAGAGCATAAAAGCCGTTATCATCGGCGCGACTATAAAAGGGCCCTCGGAATTCCATTGCATCTCGAATGAGTTTGAATCCGCTGTGATCCGCCTGGCGTAGCCGCACCAGTCCATCCTTGAGGTCACTAAGGCATGAATAGCATACCTCCAGAAAATATGCATAGGTTCCCGGATCTGGATCTTTGGCTAAATACGCCGAAAATCCACCCGTAAAGGCTTCAAACATTTCCGTCATTCGACTGATATAGGTTACCGAGGTGTGGCGACAATGCAGCCAAAAGGTTTTACGCAACGTTTCGTAGTCGGGCTTATACGCTCCATCTTTGAGTGGTATTTTCACCGTTATGGGTATCGTCATTTCACATCCTCACTTAGATTATCACTTTCATTTCGGCGGCCCGCTTTTTCTCCAGAAGCGACACCGATGCGAGCCTTACGCGCAAATTCAAAATTATTCAGGTATTCTGCCTGTGATTCCGTTGGCGGTACATGCAACATCTTATGACCTATCCAGTTAGTTTCAATTGGCGTGCTGATATTTTTCACCGCTTTGACATTGCTGCCGAATTTTAAATCGATGAAGAGTTGAATCTGTCCGCCTTCTAAATATTGGCCGGCAGTCATTTTTGCCTTTTTGCTGTTTTCGATTTGGCTGGCAGCTTTTCCCTCCCAGGCGAGCAAGCCTCCTTCCGGCACCAGCATTTCCACGTATTTTCCATTGCCGCTAAAGGAGTCCAATACCGCCAAGCCTTCCCGCCATTCCACGCCGCTTTCCGGTAGCGAATAGACCCACCAATTGCCCACTGCCTTATCTGGATTATCGATGACTCGATAAAGCCTGCCTTGTGTTATCCTGACAGGTCGCATGGGGCCACTGAAACAGGAAATGGTTTTGTAAGTTACTGCGTCCGTATTCTGATCCACATCAACATATTTCTTGGTCTTATCAGATAAATCCGGCCAATCCTCTTTCTTAACAAAAGATTCCAGACCATTCTGCGGGAAAGACGGCTTTTCCACCACCCATTTCTTCCCACTGGGTACATCCACCAACCTAGCCTCAGTCTCCCACGTTTTCGAGGTCAGGCTCTTAGGAATCTCATGCCACTCGCCCTGGTACACCTGCCGCTGCACCGCCTTGAGGCGCTCGTTCAAATCCTTCAAGGCATCGGGAATCATCGCCTCGCCCTTTAGAGCCAATTCCTGGATTTGCGGTTTCAGCTTACCTACGTAGTCCACCATCCAGATTGGTATAGTCCCCTTCAAGTGTAACTGAATCGAATTCAAAACCTCGATCAGCCGATGTGTCACATCGTGCCAGATACCAAGTACTTGATTGGTTCGAGCCACAAAATCCAACTCCTTCAACCAATTCAGAGCATTACCTCGGCTAGGAAAATTGAGAATGGCAATGAGTTCCTTAATATGCGTCGACGCCTCGGCCGCTTCCTTGCTGCCTTTCAGGAGTAGCTTGCCCACGCCTTTGATGGCGCCTCCAATTACGGGAATCAGTGCAAAGAGGAGTACAACCAAAGTCATCCATTCGAGTTTGCTCTCCCGCCTCTTGGGATCCTTTGCCATCCCGAATAGGATTGCTATAAGGTCCCGAACTGCAGTCACTTCCCCGACCAAGGGAATCATGCCGATGAAAGCATCGACGATGATTT
>JAYSRH010000220.1:0-4097 GCA_043721115.1 Fibrobacteria bacterium
GAAACCAAGGTGCCTCCATAATTTTGCGTACCGGTTCCAACTCTTTTTCCAGATTTCCTATTAGCTCAGGGTGAAAGGTTTTGCTGAGCGGTTCCTCCAGCTTGGACGCAACGATACGCCGCTGATGGATGATAATGCGCTTGATTAAAGGTGCGTACTCATCGGCCACGGCATGCTCTTCTTTAATGGCTCCGCCGGCATTCCGTTTTTTAAGGAACTTCACCAATTCGGACAACTTAACCAAAATATTGTCCACTTCGCTTGGGAGCTTGTACCCGATTTGGGCTTGCAGTTTGACGACTAGATTTTTTTTAAACCAGTCGTGAAAGGCTTCCGAGTATTTCTCGATCATATCGCATTGGTCATTAGAAAAAATTGGCATAGTGTTTCAAAAGTATTCACTCTCAGCCGGTTTGCGAGGTCAAAAAAGAAAATGCTGGACCGATTCCAGCAATCAGCCGGAAGCGGCCATGCCTTGGGTGGCGGCCAAGGCTTCATCCAATACATTCAGTCCGGCACCCGCTAAACCCGCATTTTCGCTTAAGTACCGACGCCACACCCTACCACCGCGCACACCTTGAAAAAGTCCAAGAATGTGCCGGGTCATGGAATGCAGGCGCACACCTCGACTGAGTTCGGCAGCGACATAAGGTTTGAAAGCTTCCAAAATCTCAGCTCGACTTGAAATAGGGGCCTGATCTCCAAAAAAACGCCCGTCTACCGCCGTCAGTATATAAGGATTTTCATAGGCTGCCCGGCCCAGCATGACGCCTGCGAAATCCTTAAGGTGCGCCTCCACCTGATCCAAAGTGGTTATGCCGCCGTTCAGTTCGAAACGAAGCCGGGGGAAATCCCCCTGTAACCGCAGGACAACATCATAGCGCAAGGGCGGTATGGTACGGTTTTCTTTAGGGCTTAATCCATGTAGCCAAGCCTTACGCGCATGAACAATGAATGTATTGCACCCTGCTGCAGAAACGGTCCCGATGAAATGCGCCAACTCTTGGTATGAATCCTTGTCATCGATTCCAATGCGGGTCTTGACGGTAACCGGTAGGTGAACGGCATCCTTCATAGCAGCTACACAGCGTGCTACCAAATCAGGTTCGGCCATCAGGCAGGCACCAAAATGTCCCCCCTGCACTCGATCACTGGGGCAACCGACATTGAGATTTATTTCATCATAGCCGAATTGAAGCCCCACCTTGGCACTGGCCGCCAACTCGGCCGGATTGGCACCTCCCAATTGCAAGGCAACGGGATGCTCAGCTGCGTCAAAAGCCAGCAGCCGATCTGCCTTGCCATGGAGAATGGCTCCGGTCGTGACCATTTCCGTATACAGGTGGACACGCTTGGAAAGCAAACGGAGAAAAAACCGAAAATGCCTATCGGTCCATTCCATCATCGGCGCTACGGAAATACGACTCAAATTCCGATCCATGGAACTAGATTATTCTGCTGGCGCTATGCGCGTTTGAGGTCTTTGGCCAAATACAGGCTAATGAGAATTGAGCAGGTTCCCAGCAAGCCGACCCAAAAATAATGTTGCAGATGGCCATCTGTACCTCGTGCAATAATAGCGGCGGAAATAACGGAAGCAAGTCCAGAGGCGAACTGTTGCGTCGCTGAATTAATACTCATAAACGCTCCGCGATATCGCCCTTCTACACTATTTGTCACCATGGCCATTCCAGGAATAAACCGGCCGGATGCAAGCACCATGAAACATGTTGTTACGGTAAGTGCTGTCCATAAAGGCACCTTAGGCAGATTTGTAAGTGCCAAAATAGGCAGGATAGCGAAAAGACTAGTTATGGTAAAAATCTTAAGCAAACCTATCCTATCCGCCAAACGACCCAACCAGCGCATGGAAAAGAATGTCGCACCCCCACCGCATAAATAAATAAGCGGCAATTGGTCATTGGTTAGCCCGCAATTGGAAACCAAATACGGGCTGATATAAGGAATGAGCATGAATCCCGCCATGGTCATAAAAATCGTGAGTCCAAAGCCACGCCAGTGATTGGATTTGGAAAGAATCCCCTTCATCTCCAGCCACGGCTTGGTTTTGCCCTGAGACATGTGGCCACGCATGGAAGGCAATATCGTTGCAGCCAAAATCAGAATGACCACGCTCAATCCACCCAGCAGAAAAAATGGAGCGTGCCAGCCTAGATGATTGGCCAGAAACAAACCGGCCGGGACTCCTGCGACGGAAGCCAATGAAAAGGAAGAGAAAATTGTACCCATGGCCGCCCCACGGCGCATAGGAGGAATAGCGTCGCCGATAACAGCCAAGATTACCGCTGAGGCCACACCTCCAAAACCACCCGCCAGAAAGCGTGCAGCCACCAAAAAATGAAAAGTGGGCGCCAATGCGCAGGCAACCGTACCCAATCCAAAACCGGCATACAACCACAACAGCGCCTGCTTACGATCAAAACGATCCAAAAACCAAGCGGCAACCAATCCAAAAAAACCGGCACTGAACGTGTACGTGGATACAATAAGCCCAAACTGACTAGGAGAAATCTTGAAAATGTCCATGAGTCGCGGGCCCAAAGGCATGACAATCATAAAATCCAGGATATGCGTAAATTGCATGGCCGATAAGGCGTAAAGCAAAATCATCTCTTGCCGCTCTGGAAGCGGAAATTGCTGCTCTGTCGGCATGACTTTCGATTTGGACAGGATCAAGATTGCTCCAATGGATTCAGGGCTATACTAGCTTATTTCCCCCCATTGGTCCATCTTGAAACGAACCACTGTTATTTTATGGGTTTGGCTGGCTTGGCTGGAGGCTTGGCATTGCTGGGTACGGCACTCGGAGCTTCCAATTTGCGCGCGCCTTCGAACTCCAGTACAAGCTGGACTTCCGGGGCTACAACCAATGCGCCCGTTTCTACCAGCTTATTCCATTTGAGGCCATACTCCATTCGATTGATGCTGCCACTGGCCGTGAACGCTGCGCGTTCATTGCCCCAGCCATCGTTCATAATTCCACCACCCTTGACGTGTAGGGCGATTTCTTTGGTAGTACCCCGCATGGTCAAATCACCTATAAGGGTGCAAGTCGAATCCTTTTCATTGATATCACGGACTTCCTTGGAAAGGAATTTAATGGCAGGAAAATGCTCCGCATCGAAGAAATCATTGCTCTTCAAATGCCCGTCGCGCTTGGCATTGGACGTATTGATACTGCCAACGTCAATACTGGCACTGCCCTTAGTGGCCTTAATATTGCCGGGATCGACGGAAAAAGACCCCCCGAATTTTTCAAATTTTCCGGTAACGGTACTGATTCCCAGATGTTTTACTTTGAATAAAATTGTGCTATGCGCACTATCAATTTGATACTCGGCTGCCTGTACGCTGCCAACCAGAAACAACAAAATTAGAAGTCTTCCCAAAGCAGTGAATTGTGAACTTTTCATAAACCAGCTCCTTTTACAGTGTTGGGCTTAATATACGCATTTAGTTGTTGTAACACCTAATTCGCGTCATTTAATTATTGAATTTGTCGAATACGCCAAGGGGAACTACTGAAAAAAGGGGAAGGCGAGAGAGACCCGCGCTAAGTTTAGGCTACCAAAAGCTCTTTACGTTCGAGAATCCGGGCATAAAGGTCTTCGGCCAGATGTGATTTATTGTCCTGAAGCAGCTCATATTGCTTGTAAGCGCATTTAAGATTTCCAGAGGACACATATAATATCCCCAGTCCAAAATGCACTTCGCTATCCAGGGGATTGAGACTAAGCGCTTTAAGATAGGATTGCAGGCTGGCATCTTTTTGTCCCATGGCGAAAGCAGCCAAAGCATGACTTTTTATGCACTGAATATCCATGGGCTGCAAATCAAGCGCCTGTTTTATGGGTTCCATAGCCAAGGCATATTCACCCCGATGAATATGAGCCCAGCCCAGACTGCTCCAAAGTTCCGGCACGGAAGCATGGTGCTTTAACGCCTCTTTAAGGATTTGAATGGCTTCTTCAGCATTGCCTTTTTCGAAAAAAGCGTGGGCCATCTTCCTCAATGGAGGTAGGTTGTCTGGTTCTAATTTGGCGGAAAGCTGATAGGATTCCACGACCTGTGAATAT
>JAYSRH010000221.1:0-10977 GCA_043721115.1 Fibrobacteria bacterium
TATGTTCTGCATATAATTGGGTATCCCCGCCATATTACAACCATTGCGCAAGACGGCCATTAGCAAAGCTCCAACTAAGGAGCCGGCTGCCCGGCCCTCTCCTCCCCGTAATGAACCTCCCCCAATAACCACTGCGGCGATGATATCGAGCTCCATCCCTTCGGCGGCGGTGGGGTCACCGAGGGTCAAATTGGCGAATTGCATAATTCCGGCCATGCCCGCGAATGCGCCCCCGACCGCATAGATCCAGATGCGACTGCGGACAACGGGAATCCCGCAAAGTCTGGCCGTGGCCTCATTGGATCCCAAGGCGTAGGTATGCCGCCCAAATACCGTATACCGTAACACAACAGCTACCGCCACGGTCAGGACCAGTAACAACCATACTCCCGGGGCCAATACCAACCACGCCGGAGTGGGATCAACATCCATCAGGTAATTAATCCAGGAAGCCGGTGCCATAACGGTTTGTTCCTTCGCCAACCATTTGGCCCCACCCCTGAATATCTGCATGGTTCCCAAAGTCACGATGAACGGGACAATTTTGAGGCGCGCGGATAGAAGTCCATTACACACTCCACCTAAAGCCCCAATGGCAATAGCCGATCCACCCGCCACCCAGGGTAACCACTGGGGTAACGGTACCGGAAAGCTACCCAAGAGCCGGGCAATCAATACAGTGGACAAGGCGATCAAGGAGCCCACGCTTAAATCGATGCCGCCGCTTATGATGACAAAAGTCATGCCCAAGGAACCGATGCCGACGATGACGCTTTGCGTGAGGATGGTCTTGAGATTATAGACGCTATGAAAAGCCGCCGGTCCTAGCCCCATGAACAGCATGAATGTCAACCACAACCCCAGGTAAGGAGCCACCGCCCGAAAATTCCCGCGCACGGATCGTCGCTTCAAGGTTCCACTCATGACTGGACTCCCTGCGTGGCGTAAGCCATCACAGACGCTTCCGTCCATTCGTTCACGGGCCGTATACCACTGAGCTCTCCCCGATGCATGACCGCCAATGAATCACAAACTCCGAAGAGTTCCGGAAGGTAGGACCCAACCCAAATCACGGCCTTGCCGCGTTCTGCCCAAGAGGAAATGAGACTGTAGATCTCCGCTTTCGAGGCTACGTCCACACCCCGGGTGGGTTCATCCAGAAGCCAGACTTCAGAATTCCCCAATAGTAATCGGCTCAAGGCGACCTTTTGCTGGTTGCCACCGGATAGAGTACCCACCGGCTGATCGATTGCGTAAAATTTAACTTTCATCTGCTGACACAGCTGCGCGACCTGTTTCCCCTCCGCGCCAAACCGAATCAATCCCACTCTATTCGTTTGGGTTTGCAAATCGGCCAAGGTCACATTGGCCCTGATGGACAAGTCCATAGCCAGGCCTTCTTCCTTGCGGTTCTCACTCAGGAATCCAAGGCCCAAGGCCATGGCGCTTTTTGGATTCATGGTACCGGCTCTATACCGTCCCTTATTGGCAAGAGTCAACGTTCCAGACGTCGCGGCATGTAATCCAACCAGGCTTCTCAAAAAGGTGCTGCGACCCGATCCCACCAATCCGGCAATGCCAAGTATTTGACCGCCGCGAATAGACAGGGTTAGGGATGGCGCACCTGCATGCACTTGCCAGGCTTCTAAGTCCAAAACCACGCTGCCTGATTTCCGCACGGAGGCAGGGTAAATCTCATTGACGGGCCGACCCACCATGGCCTGGATGATGTCCTCCACCGGTGTGGAACCAGGTAACCCAGCAGATACGGTCTCCCCGTCTCGGAGGATGGTGATTCTATCCGCGATTTTGGCCACCTCGTCCAAAAAATGGCTAATGTAAACCACTGAAACCCGCTTAGCCTTGAGCCTGCCGATTACTGTGAATAGTTTTTCCGAATCTCGGGCGGGAAGGGAACTGGTCGGCTCATCCATGAGTATCAGCCGGCTGTCCAAAAACAAAGCCCTGGCGATTTCGACGATTTGACGCTCCGCAACCCCCAGGTTACCTACCCGTTCCTGGGGATCGATATCTCCGAATCCCAACCACTCCAAGGTTTCCCGAACTTTTTCGGATGAATCAAGCACAAAACCAAAACGGGAAATTTCCCGCCCTAAAGTGATATTCTCGGCTACGCTCAAATGGTCCGCCAGGGCCAGTTCCTGATGAACCAGGGAAACACCCAAGTTACCAGCCTCACGGGGGGTTCGAGGATGGTAGCCTACCTCCAGGAATTCCATGGAACCGGCATCCGGAGCCAGGGCTCCCCCGAGGATGGCCATCAAGGTGCTTTTGCCGGCGCCGTTTTCACCAACCAGGGCATGGACCTCGCCTTGGGAAATTTCCAGATCGACTCCGCTTAAGGCGTGTGCACTGCCGAAGGCCTTACGTATTCCCCGCAATCGCAGCAGTGGCGGTAGAAGCAGCAGCGGCGGCGGCGGCTGTGCCTGCAGCGGCAAATCGTCCAATCATTCCCCCAACCATTTCTTAAGGTCTGGATGAAGCAATGCCACCACATCAGGCTCTTCCAGGTTGGCGGCGAGAATCAAGCGTGCCCCTGTGTCCACTCGGGATTCCACCTTTTCCCCGCGCTTGGCGGCCAAAGCAGTTTTAACACCTAGGTAACCCATACGAAACGGGTCCTGCACCACCAAGCCAGCTACTTCTCCGGATTTTAATGCCTGGAGCAGCGGGTCCGTGGCATCGAAACCCAACACATGCACTTTGCCAGCCCGGCCAGCCACCTGCAATGCACGCAGCATGCCAAAGGTAGTGGGAGCATTGGGCGTAAATACGCCTTCCACATCCAGAAACTTATTCAACAGATTCTGCGAAGTCTTGAGGGCAGACTCGGCAGTTACTCCGGCATATTGATTCGAGGACACCACTTCTACTTTCGGCGCGTACTCTTTGAGACCCTCCAAAAAACCATTTTCACGATTGCTGTTGCTAGCCGATCCTTCCAAATATCGCATGACCATCACCTTGCCGGTGGGCTCCTTAGCTCGCCCGGAAGCGGGTCCGCCGCGCGCTTGCAAAAGGTCCGCCATCTGCCGGGCCGCCAGTTTGCCTGCAGCAAAATTGTCCGTGGCCACGAAGCTGGAAAAAGACTTGGACTTGAGATCAGAATCAATAATGACGACGGGTATTCCCCGTTTCACAGCGGCCTCAACTGGACGGGCCAATGCCGTTTCATCCAAGGGAGCGATGACGATGGCATCCAATCCCCGGCTGGTAAAATTCTGCACCACTTCTATTTGGCCTTTTCGGTCGTCTTCTTTGGCCGGGCCTTGCCAGATGATATCGGCGCCTTCCTCTTGACCGGCCTTCATGGCCCCGGCATGCACCGTTTTCCAGAATTCATGCGTGGTGCCTTTGGGAATGACCGCAACCACCGGCCGCGAAGGTTTTGGGGAACCGCCGGCCAGGGCGGAACCGATTAAGAGCGAAGATATTAGGAACAATGCGTTAAAAGCCGACTTCTTGATCAAAAAAATCCCCCTGAGAATGTTGAGGTTCCTGGCCGCATGGCCTGGCGGGCGCCACCAATGGACTATAAAGTTACAAATTGGAGGCGGATTCCGTTTGGCTGGGCACCTACAATCCAGCCCGATATGTTTTAGCCGTCTTACCAGGTCAGGACACCAAGGATCACGCTTTAGTTCTAGTGGAAGCGCATTTGGATACGCGCTGCGAGACGGGCTGCGACATTACTTGCAAATCAGAAGGTGCTGATATTGCCCAGTACCAAAACCGGAACCCTCTACTCCATTGTCGTCGCGTCGGTGGATGTTTCAGGTGTGCAAAATCTTTATTCACAGGAAAAATCTGTTCTGGCCAAAGTGGACGGCCCACCCGTAGCCATTTCCGTTGCCCACCCATATGATTCTCATGGGCCTAGTGCCTGGCGACTCACACCGCCAAGTGTTTTTATCGATCCCATCAAAATTCGCTAATACTCCCAACCTTTCCCCCGAGTAAATAAAAATACCCGGATCCAAGGATCCGTGCTAGAATATTTTGCCCGGCTGCCTCGGCTGTAAGGAGAAATATGCAAATCCATTCCGAAAATATTTTCGTGCGACTTCAGCCTGTTTTCATGCTTAGCATGCTCCTGACCGTGTCAAACCTACTCGCAGTGCCACCCGTTAATTTCGCTCGAGGAGCCTTCGGTATTCTCAACTGCGGATCCCAAGAAGGATTGACGCAATTGCCTGAGGCCTATTTTGACTACCTACAGCGCATGAATATGCAATGGGTTGACATTGGCGTTACCTTGCAGGTGGACAATTCCGTAGACAGTACCGTTGAGCGATTTTATTCTACGGATTATGTGAATTACGTGCCGACTTTTCCGGATGCCAGCATCATCAAAATGGTTCAACAACTGCATGCCCATGGCTATAAGGTGCTCATCAACCTTTCCTTGGATGAACCATGGCCGGAAGACGGTTCCGTCAATCCCGTCCTAGTGCCCGGCAAAGCCGCCTGGCGTTATCAAATTGGCGATCCCGCCACGCCAGTCGGTTATACTCTGGCAGAATGGCCCTGGAACCCAGCCAACACCAATCACGCAGCCTTTGTTAAATCCTTTTGGGCCAGCTACACACGTGAGGTCGTCCATTACGCCACCCTATGTGAACAAGAAGGCGTGGAGGTTTTACAAGTGGGCGCAGAAACTCAGGAACTGTTTCGAACCCGGGCCATTGGTACAAAAACCAATCACTTCCGTACCCAAATCCAAGCCTTGATGGACTCGACTCGCGCCCATTACACCGGTAACGTCGGCTATTACATGCATGCCGGGACCTGGAAAAAGGCTTATCACAATGTCGACACACTGTACCATGAACTCTGGGGCGATGTGGGATTCGATGTCATTGGAGGTAGCATTTACGGTTTGGTAACTCCCAAAACCACCGTGGCCGCCAACACGCTGGCTTATATGAAGAGCCAATTCACTACCATTTTTAGCACCTATTTTGGACCGGTGGTTCGAAAGTACCCCACTAAAACTGTAGCCATTCTCGAATGTGGCATACCTGTATGGAACAAGGCTTCTCTTTTTGCGGAACCGAATGGCAGCGTGCTCATGAATAGAGAAGATTTGAATTCAAATGGCGTGATCGATGCGGAAGAAGTGCAAACAAATATGTTCGACGCCTATTACAGCGTGATCGACAGCTTAGGTTATCCACAGCCGGGGTTCATTTTCGGTGATGAAGCCTCTACCGATGCCATTGCCCATCTAGGTTCCGCCTACCCTGGATATGGAGTACGAAATCGCAATGCAGAACTCAGCCTGATGCGTCGTTTTCGAAACGTCACGTTTACCTCCGGACAAAATACACTGCCGCGACTGCTCGCCAAAAGCGATTCCAACTATGTTGCCATCATAGGACAGGAATTCTCGACCAAACCATTCACAGCCGTCGATGATGATACAACTAAAGGGGATTTCGTGCGTTACCGGACACTGTGGTCCAACTATCCCTGGTTTGGCGCCGCTCCCTCGCGCGGAACTGTTACCGGCATCCCCCAAGGCGATGACGCCGGCTGGTGGCAGGCTAAACTGTTCGCCCAGGATATTTATGGAAAAGGCACCGTCGACACAGCTAGTTTCATACTGTGGGCCATCCACCCCCGTTCCCCCGAGGTTACCTCAGTTCCACCCACCACCATGGTTCCCGGTCAAGCCGTAAATTACCAGGTCAAGGTTGTAGATGGAAGTAGAACGCAGATCACGACGGGGCTTACATACTCTCTGTTAGTTAACCCGTTTTTCCTTTCCGTGAGCAGTACCGGAAAGGTTACAGGCATGCCTACTTTTGCGGTGGCAGGAACTACGCGTGCGGCCGAAGTGAAAATCACAAAAACCACAGCCCCCACGGCAGTGTATTACGATTCCTGGCAAATCCGAGTGGAAAACACCAATGACCCACCCACCTGGGGAGGCGACGGCAAATTGCTGGATCCTAAAAACGGCCAAACCTATCCTACCACCACACCCATCCTATTCCGCGTCGGATACAGCAATGATCTCAATGACGACACTCTCTCCTATGTCTACCGAATTTTTGGACCCGGATACGATACCACTTTCATCCGTAAATCCGGTGTCATCAGCCGTAACGGCTCACAAAAATGGGATACCACCAATATTCGCTTTTCCTTGAACCTGGCCGGGCGATTGACGCCAGGACAGACTTACTCCTGGCATGTCAAGGTTACGGATAAAAAGGATACCTTGACCTCTGAGACCTGGACCTTTAAGGCCCAGGACGGGGCCACGCCGGTTCAGAGTTTTTCCGGATTGCCAACTCGATATTCCCTCGGCCAGGCGAAGTTCAATCCGTACAGTCGGACTCTCACCATTCCCTTCGCTTTGCCAAAAGGCAGCCAAGTCAGTTTGAAACTATTTGATGGACTCGGAAATCAAGCCGGTGTGCTTTCCAAAGGATATCGGAAAGCCGGATATTATGGCCTAAGCTTCGATGCCAGTCCCTACCGCGGTCAGCTTTATTTCTATAAGCTGGAAGCGGGCGGATTTTCAGCAGTCCGGAAAATGGTCCTGATCCGATAAGCTTGGTTCTCAGAACCTTGTACCATGAGGTACACGCCTTCCGGAAAATTGTGTGACGGGATTCGACCTTGCTGCGATTTACCTGTCCAAACTGGTTTTCCTATCACATTGTAAATGGTCGTGGGTACGACCATCAATGGAGTCAATGGAGCTTGCAATGCAAAAGGCCGCACCCATACCGTTCCTGGAGGGCAGCCTGCAATATAAGTTGTATCCCTTTTAGGATGGAGATCTACATACATTGAGGAAACACGCATTTCCTCAACAGCCGGCAGCTTTTGAAAAGAAACCAACGGGTCAATCCATGTGACCAAGGAAAAGGGTGTTTTGAGTATCGTGACCGTATCCGTCAATTTAAATCCATAAAAAGCCTTGAGAGAATCTCCAGATCTAAGGTAATGCTTGGCGATGGAAAGCGTATCGACTTTGATATCCACATAGAGCAACGGCGTCGTACCCTTGTTGTAATACGTAGTGTCACCGGCATTATAAACATAGACTTGGACTTCTACCGTATCCCATTTGACATTTTTCCCGCTAAGGAGTTTTGTGCCAAGGGGGGAAACAGTAAGTTTCAGCGTGGCATAAGAAGACTCAAACAGTGCCGCGATAAAAACGAGTACAAAAATGGTTTTGGACATGCAAAGCTTCATGGGGCCGCCTTGGGCAGATTGCCGCAGTTTTTACCAGTGTATAGAGTGTCATGAATAGTTTTTTTGTGAAAATTATAGGTCTTGGTAATAGCATTATTACTGGTATTTGCCACCGGTTCACCCGACACCCCTGCGGGATCGGCATAGCAAATGATCGAGAAAGCCTTCTTCTCTATAGACATCGGAATATCATAGGAATAGTTAACGCCGGAATTAAAAACTTGTAAAGAGTCTACGCCGCCGCGCGCCTTTAAAATGCCTTCAATACTGATATCAGCCGAAACCCATGGCGCCTGCGGTTTGGTGGCTCCTCCCTTGGGCGTAATGGTGAAAGATACGCTGACGGAATCCATGTCCGGATTTGAAACCGAGTCGATCATTTTTACAACCAATCCAGATGGAACGACATCCACGGCCGCAAAGCCGGAACCACTGAGTATGGCCCCTATGGCCACTATATTTCTGAGCTTAATCATGCTTTCCCCAATCATGAATGCAAACATAATAAAAATGATGGTACGCTTTATTTCATGAACACTTTTTTTGAAAATCCCGTCACAATAGGCCCCTTACATGCCGCGGCGTAACCCTTTTCTTATTGGTGTATTCCTTATATCATTCGCCGTATTATTGTTCCAGGTGGTGCAAACCCGCATTTTGTCGGTAATTGCCTGGTATTATCTGGCCTTTTTTGCAATCAGTGTCGCGATGCTTGGCATGACGGCAGGCGCTGTCTGGGTGTACCTCAAGCGCGCTCAATTGTCTCCGGATAAACTGTCTACGTTGCTGACGGATACCTCTCTGCTTACTGCCGTATCGATGCCCGCTTCGGTCATGGTACAATTTTGTTTAATAACCACCTTAGTTCCGGCAATTACATCGCTTTTCGCATGGACCTTGTTGATGACGGCGATGGCACTACCTTATGTTTTTGCCGGCATCACCCTTAGCTTAGCCCTGACCCGAAGCCCTTTTCCCGTTAGCTTGGTTTACGGTGTCGATCTATTGGGCGCTGCACTTGGCTGTTCGGCAGTGATCGGTGTTTTGAACATACTTGACGGGCCTTCAGGGATTCTCCTTGCTGGCTTGTTTGCGGGTATTGCTGCGTATACTTTTGCCGTTGGATCCACCGCATCCGAGAAAGCGCTCTTCGCACAACGCGGACGCTGGCGTCGCCCACTGACGGTTAGTCTCTTTTTGGCCATTTTGATTCCACTTAATCTAGCGAGTCCTTACGGCTTCAAGCCGGTGATGGTCAAAGACTCTTTCGAATGGGGCTTTCACTCGCGCACAGAGCGTTGGAACTCTTATTCCCGCATCCTCGCGTACCCGCCGGTGATCGCACCACCGTATTTGTGGGGTCCTTCTCCATTACGCGACAGCACAATTTTTGTTCCACAAGCTTCGATGAATATCGACGGCGCCGCCGGCACCGCCATGCACCACTTTGACGGGACGAAGGGGTCCATCGACTTCTTAAGGTATGATCTTGTCAATCTGGCTTATAACTTACCGGGTATCGAAAAGTCCGCAGTAATCGGGGTCGGTGGTGGCCGTGATTTGCTTGCCGCTCATTTGTTTGGTGTAAAGGATATAACCGGCGTAGAGCTGAACAGCATATTCATTGATTTGCATACCAAGGATCCTTTCTACGCGCCTTTCTCAAATTTAATGTCGGTGCCCGGTTTGAAACTACATGTGGATGATGCTCGGTCTTGGTTCGCTGCGACCCATGAATCCTTCGATCTGATCCAGATGAGCATGATAGACACTTGGGCGGCTACAGGCGCAGGTGCTTTTACCCTTAGCGAGAACGGTCTGTATACTTTGGAAGGATGGCGTGCTTTTCTGAGTCGGCTTACAGGCGATGGAATCTTTACAGTAAGTCGATGGTATAGCGCCGGTAACATCAACGAGTCTGGCCGCATGATTTCCTTGGCAATGGCGGCACTGTTCGACCTCGGCGTCAAATCTCCACGTCAACACATATTCGTAGCTAGTGCTGACAAAATAGCCACGCTTGTGTTGTCGAAGAGCCCGTTTACACCGGACAAGCTGAACCTGCTTAAAAACCAAACCGCGAAGCTCGGTTTCAAAGTGCTTGTCACGCCGGATGCGGAACCGGAATCCGTCATTCTACAACAGATTGTTACCGCAACGGATATAGCGAGCATCAACCAAGTTACCAGCAAGACATTTCTCGATCTAAGCGTCCCAACCGATAGCAAGCCGTTTTTTTTCAATCAACTGCGATTTAGGGATATTCCGCATTTCATTAAAATGCGGCAAAGCAACCAGTTGGGCAGCGGCGTACTAGGCGGCAATCTGCGCGCTTCCATGGCGTTGGTTTTGATTCTTGTGATTGCGTTCATTGCCGTAGTCTGCACAATCGTACTGCCCCTTCGCGCAACGGCAAAATCAGCGTCACGTCGTCTGATAGGTATCGGGACCTGTTATTTTTCCCTAATCGGGGCGGGCTTTATGCTTACGGAAATTTCCTTGCTCCAATTTTTCAGTGTGTTTCTTGGTCATCCAATCTATGCGATGGGCGTATGCCTGTTTAGCTTGATACTATCGAGCGGGCTGGGCAGTCTGGCTTCGGGTCGATTTCCACTCAACACCAGTCGCCGGCTTACCCTATGGGGAACGATGGTCGGCGGGTATCTGCTCTTGGCTCAATGGGGGCTGACTCACCTGTTTGAGCGGACGACGTCACAACCATTATCGGTGCGCATTTTAATTTCGCTGGCGATTGTGATGCCGGTCGGATTTCTGCTAGGATTCGCCTTTCCTACCGGGATGTCACTAGTAAGGAAAATCGACTCCGAGCCAACACCCTGGTTTTGGGGCATCAACGGTGCGACCGGGGTACTGGCCTCGGTGCTCGGCGTAATGGTTAGTATGGCATTGGGTATTAATGTAACGATGTTTCTGGCTGGGCTGTGTTACTTGCTACTGGTGCCAACTGGACGGTTACTGCTGGCAGAGTCAGGACCTTAAGCCACAACGGGCCTACTTCACTTCGCCCTGTAAAAAAGCCATCCCTTCCACGCAGCGGATATATTCCGTCAAAGCTTGCTTCTCATCCATCTGGCCCGAAGCCAAACCCACCTCCAAGATTTCCAGCTTGGCGCTGCAGATTTGTGCTTGAGCCACATTCTCTTCCAGGTGGTGCGATTTCAAAAGTTGTAAAGCTACAGTTGCAACCAAGGAAGAAACTGCCGCTCCACCACAGAGAATTTGCCAACTGGGAGAACTAAGACCAAAGATCCCGGACAGCCATGCTGTGAAGGATTTGCCGCCCAGAGCTGGGCCTGCAGTAAGCAATGCAGAAAGGCTGCCCCCAAAAATGGATGTGTTGACCAAACGCCGTTTTCGTGGCTTGGTTTTCGCCAGGTAACTTTTCACCTGAAGACTTTTTTCTTTAATGCGCGAACCCAAATCCAAATGAACGCTGGCTTGTTCAAGCATAGGCTGCCACTTTCTGTTACCACGTTTTGTACGAGAGCAATTTAAAACGTAGCTTAGTTTGCCAAGCACTGAGGTCCTTGATACTATTGACGGGAGTCGAATGAATCTAAAATTTCAACCCCCGAGGTCCTATGAGTCATCCAGAAATGGATCCCATTAATCCCGCTAAACTCATTCCGTTTGGCGTCGGCGCCATTCTGTTGTTGATTTTCTTTTTTTCTTGTTATCACATTGTCCCGCCGGGCAATCGCGGTATTTCCATTACTTTGG
>JAYSRH010000222.1:0-10943 GCA_043721115.1 Fibrobacteria bacterium
CAAGGCCCGGGATTAAAGGCTGGCAGTCCACCTATAGTGCCAAGTGCCATGTTTCAACCCCTGAGGTAACGTAAAAGGGACTCCCGATTGCAACGGACCGCTCTCCCAAACTTTTTGGCCCGCTAAGTTGAAAAGAGCGAAGCCCGTCATGCCGGCGGGCACGGCCACAGACTGAATATTTTCCATCAGGACGAGGATGCCTCGCAGGGACTGGAACGAGCTTACCCCATTTTGAAGGGTAGGATTGCCTCGAATTGCGGTGGCACCCGGGATGTCCACGGTGAATTTCAGGTCGCGCAAGGCTTCTTGGTTAAAGGTTGTACCGTTGTTGGTGCTGTAACTTTCATTTCCACCGCTATAGGCATTGGCTTCATTGTATTCCATTCCATAACAGGCCGCGCCCGCAGGAGTTGAGGAATGCATGCGCAGGAAATAAGTCTGCCCCGCCACCACGGTTACGTTGGGGTTTACGGTTATGACATGTGGTGCCCAGGGTATTGCAGAAACCGGGAGGTTTGTGGTGTGGAGTACCGCACCACCGGCATCCAAAAGATCAATTATAAGCGGCGCAGTGGGTGTACCGGATCGAAAAGTGGTTAGGGTTGCGGCCGTCAACTTACCCGATCGCGACGGTTTAAAACTTTGCTGTCGCTGGGTGGTCCCATTGATGTCGCAATGGTGCCGGAAGCCTTCAAAGCCACTGGTTTGATCGAGGTTTGCGGACACTTTATAGGATCCTAAAGTTCCCACCGCTAGGGAGGCCTCAAAGGAGCTCACGCATTTGATACTGTCGAGTACCCCTTGGGCATTGAAGGACATGGGTCCGATAAAAAAGTTTGCCATTGATTCATTGGGAGCCCGGTTATTCCATCGATCAGAGATGAAATAATAGGCGGTAGATCCATTCTGCTGAAGCACGGGCATGGTCACCAAAGGTTGTCCGCCACAGCTGTTGGGATTGACGATACGGGCGCGCATGCGCGGTTCTTTATTACCGCTTTGATGCAGTCCATTCGGATCGTACCATGCGCCGGTCCATGGGCCAAGCATGGACGTGGCGGTCATTTCGCCGGTTCCGCCGCCACAATAGGCGCAGCTGGGATCGGACATGACGGCATGAAAAACGCCATCGCGTTTGAAAACTGCGAAGCCTTCGACATCGCCAAGCCCTAATTTGACATAGTCTCCCGTTGTGTTCAAGTAGTCCGGGGTTAACTTTTCGACTACCATATCGCAACAAATGGCCGGGGGCAATACGCTGTTGTGGATAAGCCAGCCAGTTCCGTCTTCATCTTGGAAAGTAGCTTCATCCACAGCGCCGCCTATGGTCAGCTTGGGATCAGGCTTCCGGGTAAACGGTCCCGTAGGCGCAGGGCTAGTATAAACATGGTATGCGCCTCCGGCATCCGACCACATCACATAGAGTTTGGTTGTGGCATTATACATGACATGGGGACGAAAACAGTATTGACATGAAGTTGGAGGCACCGCAAAACCCTTATCTGTCCAATGGACCAAATCTTGGGTGCTGTACACTTTGAACCCGCAAAAAGTGGAATTGATGGTGTATTGATAACCACAACTGTAACTGGTTCCGTATAGGTAGTAGGTATCGCCGAATAGGTAGAGACCCCCGTCATGGGCATCCAGGGAATTGCCGTCCACGTCGAATCGGCTGAATTGGTTTCCAGCGGCGTCGTGATTGTTGATGGTAAGGGTAACGGCGGCTTGGGCTGCAGGGGAGAAGCCGGATAAGACACCGCAAATGACCCCCAATTTGAAGTAGAAGGCGTGGCTCTTAAAAAAGGATTTTTTTTGTTTTTGTGTGGGCATGGTTGAGAAATTCCAATCTACTGAATGGCGATGCGTTTGCTGGCTGTGATTCCAGAGGGATTGCGTAGAAAAACAATGTACACTCCGGATCGAATTTGTGCAGGGGAAAAGGAAACGGCACTTTCTCCCGTCAAGGCCTTCTCCCAAACTATCCTACCGTCGAGATGCCTGATGCTCAGGTTCGTATACGCTCCACTCGGCAGTTCCAGCCTATAGTTGCCCAGGCTTTTCGAGAGTTTGATGCAGTTCTCGGAATCTTTACCGGTGCGCGCACCAATGGCGGTTGGGAAGAAATCGGTGACATCAGAAATCCGGTTCAAAGTATACCAGGCCTCGCCGGTCCAGATAGGTCGGGCGGCTTGGGAGGAAAGGTCTTTGTGAAACTGGAAATCAACCACTCGTCCAGCAGTGAGGCCGTTGACCTTGATATGAACGTAGGTTCGAGTGGGGTCAACGGAAATGACTCCCAATGTCAAAGCTACATTATTCAGTTTTGGGCCACCATAATCCTTGGTGGGTTTATAGCTCCATTGTCTCAGGTGATAATTTGCGGTATCTTCTGCCGACACGCCGACCGCTTCTGAGAAATGCAGGGTAAATCCATCCGCGCGGGATAGGATTTCCTTTACTTCGAAATTGGGCTTGTTGTTGAAGCGGGCCACCTGGATGCCGAACATTTTTCCGTGTTCATTCCATGAATTGATGGGGCTTCCCAGCCCGCCGAAATACACATCACCATTGGCGTTCTGCACTAAACGGTGGTTGCCACAGGTCAAGCCGCCGGTAAAATGGAATAGGGCGCCCTGGAATTCGCCCTTGACCTTGTCCAAGGCGATCCGGTTGAGAAAGCCGTAAACATTATCCCCCACGATAAACTGTCCCATGTAGGGGCCTTTTTCAAGCATCAGGGGCTGGGTTGGCGAGCTGGACGCTTCCTGGTGGGGCATCCAAATGGCAGGAGGCGATTCAACCAAGGAAGGGTTGCCGAGCTCAACGGGTTGCAGTCCAAAGAATCGATTGCCTGTGACATGAATGAGTTTGCTGGCTGGTAACCAGGCGCCCTGGTTGTCCGTTACGAATAAATTGGAGTCCGGGCCCCAGCCCAGTCCATCTGGCGTGCGCAGGCCCGTCACCAAAAACTCCAGGGTTTTATTGACGGGGTTTATTTTCGCGACCGTGCCACGCCCTGGTGTAACCGGGTAACGAGGATAGCCACCGCCAACGGTTTCGGAAGGAAGGCCCACGTAGAAAAATCCTCCACGATATTTCAGATCCAAAGAATACTGGTTCCAGCCATCGTCGGGTTCAGGTTTGTACGGGAATGGGGCGACCTGCACGGTATCTTCTGCGATACCATTCTTATCCGCATCAATAAATTTTAATAGACCAAATTTGACCACGGCATATACGTCTCCATTAACCACCTTTACGCCCAGTGGTTCTCGCAAATTTCCGGGGTAATAACGCGTTACGGTAATTTTTGTTTTGTCTTGGGCCTTCATTCCAGAGAGCACCCAGATATTGCCAAGCGGTTCCACTGTATAGTTCCAGACCCAATTGGTGAAAACAATTTTGTCGTCCGTAAGCCAATCCCAGCCACTGATGTTCTGCGTCATGCCTGTTGGCAGAAGGTCGACTAAATCAAGGCCAGGATTAATGACAATTTCCGAAGCTGCGGTTCCAAAAGCCGTCGGGGACACCCAAGCCTTCTGGGCAAGCGAAAAAGTGGAAAGGGCCGTGACTAGGTATACGAGACGGGAAGCTATTTTCAGGTTTTGCATATTTCAAATATAAGCGTAAAAGTCATTGCGTGTGCAGCAATTTTTTCCGTTCAAGCCCCGCCAGGGTTCAAAAGCGTCGTCTACGCCTAAAATCCCTGGAATAGACAGTCACCTTGGAAAAAAGCAAATTCTTGGTCGCCCTACGAATTTTCTTGGATACCCTACGAATTGGAAGCCAGCTTGATATGAAAATCTCCATCCATAATCTGTGTCTATCCTATTTGATTTCGATGTTTATTCTGCTCACTGTGGCGCATTCTGCTGCCGCTCCATATCCAGCCAAAGACTACATGACTCCTTTTTGGGATTTGGATACCATGTACAATGAATCCGTGTTGATGGTTTCAGATTCTGCTGGGAGGCCTGCTGAAGCAAAATTACTTTTTACGCCCCTAGTCATCCAATCCGTTAAAAGTGCGGGCCTGGACACGGTTTTCAAACCGGGTGTGGATTGGGTTTTCTCCAATGGCCGATTACAATTATTGACTGGTTCTAAAGCTGCTTTTCTGACAAAAGACTTTTTGTATCCCACAATTGCAGGTGCAACACAAACCAAAGTTGGTGGCGGTTTTGTCTATTGGGCCGAAGGCCATTTTTTCCACGATCGTCAACTGTCGGTTACCTATACGCATGCCCGCAATGCGTGGCACGGGCCGGTTACGACATATGCAGAAACCAACTTACCTAACACACTCTCCAAATTGAATAATGGGCAACCATTAAAACTTGTGCTGATTGGAAACAGTATTACGGCAGGCTACAATGCCAGCGCATACACTGGGGCCGCACCCCAAATGCCACCTTATGGCGGGCTATTTACAGAAAACCTTAAGGCCAATTATACTTCAACAATCACACTTAAAAATGTGGCTGTTGCTGGAACGGATGCAGCTTGGGGCGCTGCGAATGTCCACACCTTGGTAACTGCTGAGAATCCCGATCTGGTTGTTATTTCCTTTGGCATGAATGATGGCACCGGAAATGTGGACCCAGATATTTTTCTAACCCGAGTTAAAGCAATCATGGCGGATGTCAAAACTGGAAATCCCGCCGTTGAATTCATTTTGATAGCCACGACTCTAGCCAATCCGGAAACGGGTTTCTCAGGCCAACAAGCAAATTATAAGGCCAAACTTCAAACCCTGGTCGGTATTGGTGTGGAATTAGTGATATTCACGGGCCGCGATTTGAGGCTTCCGGGAAATCAGTGGATGTCAAAGGAAAGATCTTGAAAAAATAGTGAAAACATTTTTACCTAGGCATTGATATGAGAAAACTACCCGAAATCACTTTGGCGTTCTGGATAATGAAAATCTGTGCCACCACGCTTGGAGAAACGGCGGGCGACCTACTGTCGATGACATTGAATGTCGGCTATGCGATGAGTTCCATAATCCTGATCGGTTTTTTCTTTGCCACCCTGATTGGTCAGATTTCCGTGAAATCATACAATCCTATTTTGTATTGGGCCGTCATACTATCTACAAGTACGGCCGGAACAACCATGTCCGATTATATGGACCGAACTTTACACCTTGGCTATACCAAAGGTTCGATGATTCTGGTGAGTTTGTTGGTTACAATATTCATTTTTTGGAAGTGGAGCGGAAACAGTTTCTCGGTAGATAAAATTCGAACTCGAAAGGTCGAATTGATGTATTGGACTGCAATCCTCGTATCAAATACCTTGGGGACGGCCTTGGGCGATTTTTTAGCGGATGATTCAGGCTTGGGATTTTTTGGCGGTGCTATGCTTATCGGCGGACTTATCGGACTAACGATTTTAGCCTACTACTATTCAAAAATGTCCCATGTATTCCTTTTTTGGATCGCCTTCGTTCTGACAAGGCCGTTTGGCGCGACAATGGGAGATGTCCTGACTAAATCGCATGAGAAGGGTGGACTGAACTTCGGTACCATTGGCTCAAGCCTGGTGCTTGGTTCCATTTTGGCAGTCTTAGTAGGATTTACAGTATGTGGCCAAATACTTTCTAACCGAAAAAGATTAAGTATAGATCCAATTGTGAGATGATTTGGAGGTTTTTCATGTCCCTACATTCTAGGCACCGCCCTTTTTCCTTTTCCAAAGCCGAAACCAGACAGATCTCCCAAGCTTTTAAAGATGGGAACTTCAATGAAGTGGGGTTGACGACGGCATTGGGCGTAAAAGGTATTCCAGCTCTACGCAATCTTTCGGCTGAGACGGCGCTGGAACGGACTTCAACCGTTTCTTCGCAGAACACCTTGATTCGGTTGTTCGTCATAGGGGTTCCTGTGCCCGCAGTGGCAATTGGTAAAGCCTTCCCAGGATTATCGCTGGATGCACTTTTGGCGGGAGGCTTGCTGGAAGAAAGGCAAGGCAGTCTATTCGCTGCAATAAAAATGACTCCCATCCATGGATTGCTCATCGCTTTTGATCGTTCCTGGATCGGAGATAAGGTGGAAGCGCCGGATCATGTGATGGGGCCGAGCGATACGGCTAGAATGTTGGCGAGTTTGATTATTCGTTCCGAAGGAAGTGCCGCTTTGGATATTGGATCCGGTTGCGGCTACTTGGCATTTATAGCCTCCAAAACCAATAAACGGGTAATCGCTACCGATCTAAACCCTCGAGCCGCAGCATTCGTAGAATTCAATGCGACGTTCAATGGCATAGAAAACGTGGAAGCCCGGACCGGAAACCTCTTTCAACCGGTAGAGAGAGAACAATTCGATCTCATCATTTCTAATCCGCCATTCGTGATTTCTCCGGAGGATCGATTGATTTATTTGAATGGTGGAATGCCTGCCGATGCATTTTGCAAACGCATCGCTGCAGATGCACCGGCCTATTTGGTTGAAGGCGGCTCGCTGCAAATGTTGTGCAACTGGGTTGAAAAAGCTGAAACGGATGGAAAGGATTGGCAGGCAGGATTGGAGGAGTGGTTCATAGGTACCGGCTGTGATACCTGGGTAATTCGTTCCTCGACTACGGACCCAGTACTGTATGCAAAAAATTGGATGCAGGTGGGTAGAGCAGAGGTGGATGCGGATGCGGATTCGGCCGCTGGCGCTAAAACCGAGGATGGATCCAGGCTGGAAGTGTGGCTGAACTATTACCGGCAGGAGAATATCGCATCGATAGGCGCGGGTACGGTAACCATGCGCAAACGATCCGGAAGCGAAAACTGGTATCGAGCATTTGATGGCCCCAGGAAAATAGCCGGACCCTGCGGAGATATTATCTCGGAAAGAATGCAGGCGCTGGATTTTTTGGCCAGGAATGCCAAGCAGGACCAAGCCCTCATGGCATCCGTTTTTCGGATGTCTGACAAAATGCGTTTCTCGGATGAGGGCCTAACGGCCAGCGCGGCAGAACCAGAAGAAAGACGTGAATCAGCGCCGATTTACATCCATATTATTGAAGGCTTTGGCTATGTGGAAGAAATCGATGAATGGTTCTCGGCGGTAATTAATGCATGCGACGGCCACTGTACTTTGCAGGAAGCATTGAATAAGGTTGCCGCTGACTTGGTTATGGAAGCGACAGAAATTCCCATTGAGACATCTGAAATTGTGAGGCAATTGGTGGATGAAGGATTTTTGGTTCCAGTCATAAAATCATAAGTGCGTTTTTTTATAAAGCAATATTGATAAACATGGATTCCTGGCCTTCTCTTATCCCCTCCGGCGAATGAATCCGACGCCAACCAGCAATAATGTGAGGGTTGGCTCGAAATGAAATTCCCAAAACTTTAGTTTCCAGAAATGGGTAGCCAGTTTCCAAATTTTCCCGGGCACTTAAAAAATCACCGGTTAGGACTCGTCGGCCCAATCGATACAAGCTTAAGGCATTAAGGTCCAAGCACCGGCTGATATGGCGTTCCCGTCTTTTTCCTAATGGGTCATCTAGCCATCCCGTGCTGTAGCGATAACCCAGAATCGATACGCTGAAGCCTGAATTTTTGACTCCGGACTCCGTCATATGCGTTCTGTTGGTAATTTCGTGATCCATGTCCCGACCCGTTTCAAATTCAATAATGTCCGCAAAATGCACAGTCATTCCAACGGCACCCACGTAGGTTGTCGGCAGTGGATCGCTTTGGTGTGGCTCCGTGTAAAAAACCCTAGGTCCGATATTTTTGCAACTCATTCCTAAGGATGGAACAATATCAATGGAGGATAGTCCCATCGGTTTGAAAGGCTGGAACTTTGGATCGATCAATACGCCTAAATCAAAAGCCCAGCTTATAGCGTCATACGCATCATTTCCATTAAGATGGCTGTCGATAAATTTTACAGTTCCACCCAAGGATATCGGCACGCCCAGCCTGATGCCAAGGCCAAGTCCATAGACGGATTCATTTGAATTGAAATAGGTGCCCAGTCGCTGACTGTTGGCATCGGTATTTTCGGACTGGCCAAAATTGACGGAGTTCCGGAAAAATCCGATGCCGATGTCCGTGCCTGTTTTAGGATCAGGTATCACACCGGTTATGGCCCAAAAATTTTGACTCAAATCTTGAAGCCCTAAAACCGGTAACAAATATTGATCGGAACGAGTGAAATTAATCTGGGATCCCGTTGCCCTTGAAATTTCGGGTAATGTCGCTGGATTGTAATACAGGCTCGCAGCCCCATCGGGAAAGGCCGCGCCACTTTGCAGACTTGCATAGCCTGCGCCGCCGGGTGGAGGCATGACCAAGGTAATGATTGCGCTCCCGCCTTGCGCCATGGCGGCAACCCAGCTCCATGCCAATAACAGGCAGAGCGCCCTTAGTGCTGAAACATGAATCTGGAAGGATGTGCCTGAAACCGGTTCGACCATTTTTATCCAATTCTATGAAGGCATTACGATTTGAGATTAGAATCTAAAAAAGGCGTTCCAAGTTGGACGCTTTTGCCGGCTCCTAGGTGAATGCTAGGATAAATTGGGCTTGATCGGAGTATGCGGATTGCTAATTTTTCTGTCCGCTAACCAAAGGACACATCATGGAAGCCACTGCAGAAGCCCTTCTCTACATCGGTGAATCACCGGCGCATGGCCGTGGAATTTATGCTGGAGAGGTTATATCCAAGGGAACGCGCGTGATTGAGTGTCGAGGTATTCTTCGCCATAAGGATGAAGTGGTGGAGGGCATGCGGGCCTTACAAGTGGGCCCGGATACGTTTCTGGCGGAAGATCCAGATCATCCGCGCATGGACGATTTTATCAATCACAGCTGCGATCCCAATGTCGGCTTTGCAGACGGATCTCTAATTTTATTCTCGCTGCGGGACATTCAAAAGGACGAGGAACTTTTCTGGGATTACAGCACGTCCATCAATGAAGCCGGATGGCAAATCGAGTGTGCTTGTGGATCGAAAAATTGTCGCGGAAAAATTCAGAGTTACTGTGACCTGCCCAAACAGGAACAGACGCGACTCCAGGGAATTATACTGAACTATTTGCGTTGAGGCTGGATTTCTGCCAAATGGAATAACGCCGGTCGCGGATGTCTTGGTGGAAATCGACTAGATCGCTCAATACCGGCCCATGGCGCAAGAGCGTAAACTTTCCCGATTTGCGTCCCAATTCCAGAAACGCATCCTGTTCAGCTTGTGAATGACAAAAAACCAGCAAGCATCCACCGGAACGTAATAGTGCCGCGGATTGGGACAGAAAATTGGGAGGCGAGTAGAAACGCAGCGGAAGTCCCCAGAGCAGCAGTTGGTAGCGGGTTACAAAGGGATAGAAGATGGAAATGAAATCATAACTGGCGACAGGCATTTTCAAGAAATCGCCAATGCAGTATCGGACATTAGCATTACCGGTTTGCGCCGCATACGCATGGGCGTAATCTCGACGGGAGTGAAAGTCGGAATAGATCCCATATCCGTCCAATTCGATTCCATCCAGAGCAACCGATCTTCCGCGCGAACTCTGGTAGAATTTTAACCATCTTTCCAGCCCAAAGACATAATGCCAATCTTGTGAGCCGACATCCAAGGCTTTGCACGCAGAACCGAGCATGGGAGAAAAATCAAGTCCTTCCGTGGCATTTTCCAGAGTATGCAACAGATAAAGATTTTTTCGATAGAGTGCCGTAGTCGACATTTGGGCAAGAGGTTCCAGTCCATATCGTTCCCGGAAATCGGACTCTCGTGCTTCCGCGGCCTTTCGATCCACTTTCAAATAGGCGAATAGAGTATCCTTGGGTTCCTGGAAAAGAGTAGGTGTGCCTCGCGACCAACGTAAGGTCTGCCGTATCCAAAAGGAAAAGGCGTTCCCGGGAATGCGCGTAAAGGCCAGTAACGGTTTGAGCTTGAAGTTGATTTTAATAGGCTCCAGATGCACAAGGGTGGGAGTACGTTTTAACAAATATAGCCGAATTATACTCCAATTTCGTGGGTGAATCCGTATCAGGCGAGGCCCAAAGTCATTCGGACCGGACAAGGACAAGCTTTTTTCGGATATTAACGACATGGATTCACAATCACTATTTCAAAGAAGTAAACGAAGGCTGTATGTCAGCTACGATCACTACCGGGATGCGGCCGCTTTCGAAGCCTTTCAGAAACTCTTTTCCTGGCTGAGTGAGATGAAAAGAGATCAGTCTGTGGAAAGGGAAATCGGTTCGGGTGATGCGAAATCATTCGTCACAAGCCTTTCTCAGGGTCCACTTGAAGAGGTGGCTTGCATGGTCCTGCTGTGTGGTTCCGGCACGCACTTGGATAAATATGTGGACTGGGAAATCAAAGCCGCTTTGGATCTAGGCATGGGGCTACTGGGCGTCATCCTTCCTGATAATCCATCTCAGAGCGACCATCAACCCGTGCTACCCAATCGCATGCAGAGGAATTTTGACAGCGGATATGCGGTGGTATGCCGATGGGAAGAGCTGGCCCAACTTAAAATTGATCTGATTCAAAGAGTCAATTTTTCCATGAGTCGGCCACGCGAGCTGATCGACAATTCCATGCCCCTAAAGACATAGATGGGCCAGTAACGTTGTCCAAATAGCAACATTGCAACAATGGCCTGACCAGCAAATCCGGCATTCCAATCGGTTACGCAAAAGAATCCAAGCTAACACAATTGACATCACAAGAGCTGGGCAAGAGGCTATCCATAAAAGCCACAGTGGCCATTGCATCCGCAGCCCGACCGCCACCATTCCATAGTACACAATACCTAGAGCGGAATTAGGGATGCCTAGCAGTGCCGCATTCCGTGTCCGAAACAACGCCTGACATCCGCCCGCTTCTAATTGGGTGCAGATCTTTTAAAACGATGATTTATAAGGAGTTACGAGGGTATTTTTGAGGTGCGAGGGTTGTTTCCTGGTACATATGAACTCTCGAGATTCA
>JAYSRH010000223.1:0-1642 GCA_043721115.1 Fibrobacteria bacterium
AGATCTACATCCGCCATGTTTTGGTCGGTTTCGTTGCTCTGCTTTTCATGACCCTATTCGTGTCGGTCATGATATACCTGGTGGTCGACTTTGTAGGAAATACAAAAATATGGCTGACCAGAAACCCCAAAGATGTTTATCAGTATTACCTCGATTATCTACCCCATATTGTTTACCTGGTGCTGCCCATTGCACTTTTACTGGCCTCCGTTTTTTCCGTGGGGAATATGTCCAGGAATCTGGAACTGGTCGCTTTACGTGCGGCTGGTATTCCCATTACCCGTATTTTGGCTCCCATTTTAACGATTGGACTCTTAGCCAGCGGCCTAATGTTGTGGTTTGAAAATTCGGTACTTCCCGATGCGAATCATCGTCGCTATACTGTAAATGTTCCAAAATCCACGGACGGGGATATGCCGGGCGATCCCATGGAAAAGTTCAATTACTTGTATACATCATCGGATGGAATGATTTTGTATTTCGATTTTTATTCAGGTCGGCGTAATATGGGACAAGGTGTAACGGTAATTTCCCAACCCAAAAAAGGACCATTAAAAATGCGTATCGATGCCAAGTCTTTGACATGGGGAAAAGACAGTGGCTGGACCTTGGAAAATGGAACCAGCAGGGTATTCACTGGCGGTACATTGGTAGCCAAGCCCTTCCAAAAACTTGCCTTTCCGGAATTTAAGGATGTACCCAAGGATCTTTTGAACGACCGTACGTACCCGGAAGAGATGGGGATTCCTGAACTCGATCGGCGTATTGCCATATTACAGCGTTCGGGAGAGTCGTCTACACAACTTGAAACCGAACGTCATTTCCGATTTTCCAGTTGTTTGGTCAATTTGTTCATGACCCTAATTGGAACGGCTATGTCCGTGCACACCATCAAATCCGGTTTGGCCAGGAATTTTGGTATCGCCCTTGGAATTACCTTCTTGTATTATGTGGCGCTGCGATTGGGTCTGGTGATGGGCCAAAATGGCAGCCTTTCACCACTTGTCGGCGCATGGTTGGGAAATTTCATTTTCGCTCCACTTGGTTTATTGCTTTTATGGAAAGCGGCGCGAGCATGACCTCATTCTGGTATTTTCTAGCCGGGTTATTCGCTGGAGTGGGTATGCTGGGCGGTACTTGGCGTGCTGCCTACCTAGTCGCGCCGGTATGCGTGTTTTTAGCTTGGACAGGTCGAAGCCGCCCAGAGACAAAAACGAAACCAAAACCGGGACTGGGACCGCGAACCAACGTTCCAGCTGCAAAAATACTTCCCTTAGAACCTTCCACTGAAGAGCGTAGGCACGACACTACCCGCGCTTTCCTTAAAGGTGATATTGGACTGGCCGGCAACGAAGCCCAGGCACGTGAGCTGCGGAAGCAGGCGCTACAGGAAGTTGAAGATGGAATTGATGCTGGCATTTTTGACGGTCTCACCTTATTGAAACACGGTTTGCCGGGAGGACACACCTACGCAGTGCTCTTTCCAGGTAAAAGCGAGGGCCTTTACCTTCGAGCATGGATTACCGACAGTGAGTCCATTATTCCCGGAGCCCAGATACAAAGCAATCAGGGATTGGTGGGTCAACTTCTCAAGGAAAATATCCGCCGAGTTTTAGAAGGGGATATCACCGAGGATTCCACT
>JAYSRH010000224.1:0-4067 GCA_043721115.1 Fibrobacteria bacterium
CAACTAGCTATCGCTGAAGTTAAGGGAGTTATGCCTGAAGCCAGTCCGCATTTTGGACACGATCAAATCGCGCATAACGAACCTTCCGGTGCTGCGGGCCAGAAAGGCAGAGGACATTAAAAATGGAAAAGACCCGCTCCGAAGCCAAACCGAAAATTTTTGGTATTCTCGCTGAATTCAAAAGCCCGGCGGCTGTCTATCATGCCGCAGAAAAAGTCCGGGATCAGGGTTTTAAGCGATGGGATGTGCATTCGCCTTATCCTATCCACGGCATTGATGGCGCTATGGGCATCGGTGATTCCCGAATGGGTTGGATTGCCTTGTTCATGGCGATGGCTGGCGCATTTGGTGGTTTTGGCCTTCAGTATTGGATCAATGTCTATGCCCAGCCCGTGCTGATTGGTGGAAAGGCTATGAATCCGTATCCGGTGTTCGTTCCCGTTACTTTTGAACCTGGGATTCTTTTTACGGCCTTCGGATGCATTTTTGGAATGTTGGTTCTAAATGGTTTACCACGATTATATCACGCACTGTTTAAGAGCAAGAATTTTCACCGCTTTTCCGACAACAGTTTTTTCATCAGTATCGAAGCCAAAGACCCGCGCTTTAGCGTAAATGATACGCGGAAATTATTAGAGGATATCGGTGGAACCAATATCGAAGTCTTGGAGGATTGAGCCTTTGAAATCCCAAATTCGAAATTTGCTCGTCTTAACTGCTCTCGGAATGCTTTCGAGTATACTGGGATGTCGCGGTCAAACCACGGAAGAGCGTCCCCTCTGGATTAAACACGGAATGGAATTCCAGCCTAAGTGGTTACCCTATGGAAAAAACACCTTCTACGCCGACGGACGGAATATGCAGTCACCGCCTGAAGGGACCATTGCCGTAGGTCTCCTCAAGGAAGATGATGCATATTATCGCGGTGGTGAAGGCCCAGATCATTGGGTTACAACCAATCCAGTTAAAGTCACGGCTGATTTGATGGAACGAGGTAAGGACCGATTCACCATTTACTGTACACCTTGCCACGGTCAAACCGGTGTTGGCAATGGTATTGTCATTAAACGGGGCTTTATGGTTCCACCCAACTTTCATGATGAGCGTATTTTGACCATGGCTGATGGTCAAATTTTCAGTACAATTTCCAATGGCGCGCGCTTGATGCCTTCATACGGCAAGCAAATTCCGGAAGAAGATCGTTGGGCCATTGTGGCCTATATCCGCGCATTGCAGCGGAGCCAGCGGGCCACCATTAGCGATGTTCCCGAGAGCGAACGCGCCCAACTGCAGTAGCAAGGAATAGGGATGTCACAGGATAATTACCGATTGAACTTAAACCTGAAGGGTGGACCCATATTTTTGGGTCTTGGCATCCTGGGTGCTCTAGGTTGCGTCTTCAGTTTTATTAATAATCGCAAGGACTTTTTCTCTTCTTATCTCACGTCTGTGGCTTTCTTTTTAGCCATTTCCTTGGGAACTCTTTTCTTTGTCATGGTACAGCATCTGGCACGGGCGGGGTGGAGCACTACGGTTCGCCGATTGGCTGAAACCGTTGCCGCTAACTTAAAGTGGATGCCATTATTTTTCATTCCATTGGCCTTCGGGCTTAATGATCTTTTCCCTTGGCTCAATCCGGATATGCGTGCCCATGATGTGCTTTTGCAAAAAAAGGCCGCCTACTTGAACATCACCTTTTTCACCATCAGGCAAGTGTTTTATTTATCGGTTTGGTGGGTGCTAAGCTGGTATTTTTTGCGCACCTCGCTCAAACAAGATGAAACACGAGATCCCGGCCTATCGCCTCACATGGGGAAGGTAGCAGCGGGTGGACTGGCACTTTTCGCGTTAACGCAAACTTTCTGGGCTTTTGATTGGATTATGTCTTTGGAGCCACATTGGTTTTCGACCATGTTCGGCGTGTACTTTTTTGCAGGGTCCATCGTAGCCCAGTACTGTGTTCTCATTTTATTTATGACGGTGGCCCGGAAAGCAAGTGGTCGTGGGGATGTTTTCCGACTAGAGCATTATCACGATTCCGGCAAGTTACTTTTTGGCCACAATGTATTCTGGACTTATATCGGCTTCAGCCAATTTTTCCTCATCTACTACGCTAATATTCCCGAAGAAACCGTTTTCTTCTTGCATCGTGCTGCCGGATCCTGGAAAGTGGTGAGTTTAATGCTGCCATGGTTTCATTTTGCAGTTCCTTTTCTGTACCTCATGTCATGGCATGTGAAACGTAATATTACGGCAGTTTGCATTGGTGCCATTTGGCTATTGACCATGTGTTACATCGATATTTATTGGCTGATACAGCCAAATTTCCACCATGAAGGTGCTCATTTTGGAATAAGTGATATTAGCTCGATTTTCATGGTTGGCGGCTTCTTTATTTATTTGATTATTAATCGCTTCAAAACCTACAATTTCATACCTGCTGGGGATCCTCGCCTTAAAGAATGTCTAACCTATGACAATGGGATTATATCGCATGAGCAGCACTGAGCCTCGGCACGCAGACGCAGGAAACCATCATTCTACTTCGAATGAGGAACACGAATTATCGGATTTCGATTGGACGAAGATAATTTGGTCTTTGCCTATCTTTGTCGCTGTTCTAATTGGATTCACCTTGCTCTGTGTGTATGCATATCAAGGATATCAAAATGATGAGTACCGAACCCAACAAGCAAAATTCCAGACAACGGAATTCAATATTTTGCGAGCTGCTGAAAATGAAATACTATCCCAATCCAAAACGCTAGATAAAGCCGCTGGTCGTTACCAGATTCCCATTGCTAAGGCCATGGAATTGGTTGTCGCCGAGCATCAAAATATTTCGGGTCGTGATTGGAAACCCATAGCCGATGTTTACATGGAAGGTGCTCCTTTCGTGACGGCACCAGAAGCCGTTCCAACATCTGAGCCGAGTGGAATTTCAATTGAAGAGGCGGCTGCACCTTCGCCCGAGCACAAAAAAGTATTACTACGCACAAAGAAGAAGCACTGATACATCTGTATGCCTATTCTTCCTAGTAAACCCTTAAGTTCCATTCTGCATACCTTTGCCATCCTATTGGTTCTGGCTTTGTTTTGCCGAGAAGTGAGAGCCTTCGGCGGCAGTTACAATGGCGGAGCGGGTTCTGTTGCAGCAAAAGATGGGCAGACACTTCCCGATGCTCTTGTTGATGTCGGCATTGAGGAACACTTGGGTGACCAAATTCCACTTGATGCCGTATTTTTGGACGATGCAGGTAAGGAAGTTCACCTCTCAGACTATTTTCAATCCGGAAAACCGGTACTCCTTAATTTCGCCTACTATCAGTGCCCGATGCTCTGCAATATGGTTCTAAACGGAATGCTGGGCGGAATGAAAAAAATGACATGGGTACCAGGAAAGGAATTTGAAGTCGTCACGATCAGTATTGATCCAAATGAAGGACCGGATTTGGCGGCTGCAAAAAAAGAGACCCATATCAAAGCTTTGGGTAACCCTAATGCGGCAGTGGGCTGGCACTTTTTGACGGGAACGGAAGTGAATATTCGCAAGGTTGCCAAGGCTGTCGGCTTCAAATACCAATATATGGCAGTCAGCAAGGAATTCGCACATTCGGCGGGTATATTCACAATTTCGCCAACCGGAAAAATTTCCCGTTATCTTTACGGAGTGGAATTCCGTTCCAAGGATTTAAAACTCGCTTTGTTGGATGCCTCGGAAGGCAAGTCCATTTCTTTTGGCGATAAAATCGTGATGTTCTGCTATCGTTATGACTCCAATGCGAAGGGCTATGTTTTGTTTGCCCGCAACTTCATGAAGGGTGGCGGCATTGTGGTTATATTGGGCCTGGCTTTGCTTTTAGGCGGGCTCTGGCGCAAGGAATTCAATCGACGCGATCCTGTTCCAAGTCACTAAATACCGGATGTAAGAGAAGCATATGGACAACAGCAAAACTTTCTGGCTCCCTGAAAAGGCCTCTACCTTTGTCGATTTGGTAGATCCGGCTTTTATGCTCTTTTACTGGATTTCGATCTTTTTCTTTGTACTGATTTGTGCATTGATCCTC
>JAYSRH010000225.1:0-10901 GCA_043721115.1 Fibrobacteria bacterium
GCGCTTCTGGGCATAGTTCAAATATTCCAGGACACGGCTTCTGGCCCAATAGATATCGGTGCCGTCTTGGAAGATGATGTAAACCAGGGAATAGCCAAAAAAGGAATACCCCCGCACTACTTTGGCTCCCGGCACCGAGACCATGGAAGTAGTCAAAGGATAAGTGACCTGATCTTCGATGATACGCGGACTTTGTCCTTTGTGCTCGGTATAGACAATGACCTGTACGTCGCTCAAGTCCGGCAGGGCGTCGATGGGGGTGCTCAGTAAAGCATGCGTTCCAAAGCCAAGAGCCACGGCGCCAAGTAGCAGCACCAGTACTTTATTTTTAAGGGACCAGGTGATGATTTTCTCTAGCATAATCGGGCCGCCTATTTTCCGGCATTCATGGTGTGTGATGACGAGGTATCAGTCATTGGGTTGTCCGCTGGGTCTCGGGCTCTCATCTGCTGGATGGCCGTTTTGAGATTACTTTCCGAATCGATCAAGAACTGGGAAGAAATGACCAGCATATCCCCTTCAGCTATTCCGGACAGGACCTCTACATAATTCCCCGCCACTTGTCCGAGTTCCACTTCACGCGGCTCAAAGTATCCGCCTCCGGTGGAGAGGACAGCGATGTTGCGGCGACCGGACCTAATGATGGCTTGATCCGGAACAGCAATGACATTGCGAAGCGATGGGGAGAGGATGCGAACCGTGGCGAACATCTCCGGCTTCAAATCGAGGGCCGGCGTATTTACAATTTCGATCCGTACTTCCGCCGTTTTGCTTACAGGGTCGAGCACGGGTGAAATAAAGGTCACTTTGCCTTTAAAGGGTTTGCCTTGGCCATAACTGAGCTGGACCTCGGCCATAGAACCCAGCTTGGCCGTGGCTACATCTCTCTGATAAATACTGGCTACCACCCAAACGCGCGACAGGTCTGCAATGCGATAGAGCAGCATGCCTGCCATGATGTTTTGGCCCTCAACCACCATTTTTTCCAAGACTACGCCCGTGGCTGGCGAAAGAATGGAAAGCGTATTGCGCGCCTTGTCTTGCTTTTCCAATACCTGTATTTCATTTTCAGAGATTCCCCAGTTGAGCAAACGCCGTCGTGAGCTTTCCACCAAATCATTGGATCCCGTGCCCGAATTTTCTGCGGTCGATTTGGAATAGTGCAAAGCCGTCAAGTACTCTTCCTGCGCACTCACCAAATCCGGGCTGTAAAGTTCAAGTAGGCTCTGGCCCTTTTTGACCAGTGCTCCGGTAGTGTTCACTTTTAATTTTTCCACATAGCCCATGACACGGGCATTGACGATGAAAAGGCGGCTTTCATCTACCTGCACCTTGCCGCTGCTGCGGATTTCGGTTTGCAAATCCCGACGGGTAACCAATTCGGTTTTAACCCCCATGTTCTGTACCGTGTTTGGATCGATATGCACGCCATTGATTGGCTTCCCACTATTGTCCGCTTGCCCGGAACCGCCTTTTTCGCCAGTCTTGATTATAGGCACAAGTTTCATGCCACAAATGGGGCAGTTGCCGGGTTTGTCTGATATGTAATTGGGGTGCATGGCGCAGTGATACATGGTTTTGACTTCTATCGTTTCATGTCGTTCCGCCGAAGTCGGGGATTTCAGCGCATGAGTGTTCCAAAACCATCCGCCCGAAAAGAGCGCTGTAGCCAGTATTGCAGCCAGGGTCAATTTTATTGTGGTATTCATTTTCCATCTCCTAAGGATAGTGCATTGGAAATGTCTTCTAGGTTCAGGCCAACAGCATCTTCCAATTCCGCTTGACTGAGCATGAGTTGCATGAGTGACATTTGTGAATTTTCTTTGGCCATGAGGCGCATGCGAAAGGCATCGATAAGTCCCATAAACTCGCCTTTACCGCCCTGATAGGCGGCAAGATTGGACTCCAATGCTTGCTGGGCTTGAGGTAAGAGAATGTCTCTAGACAGGTGTAATAATTCCCTGGTACTGGCAGCTTTCAGCAGGGCGACTTGGGCGCGGGCATAAACCATATTTTCCGCATCGGAATAATCCATTTTTGCCTGCTCCAAGTTTGCGGAGCTCTGCACATCTAGTGCCCGGTATTTTGGAAGCGACCAGAGCGCAAAGGGAATGTTCATGCTGGCCATCACCGACCAATAATTTTCAGGTGGACCGGCACTATGGGAGCCAGTCGTGGATTTGAGCATGTCTTTAAACATGCCACCCACCATGATATCTGGTAGAAGTTCTTTTCGAACCAATTTCCCTTCTGCTTCGCGCATTTGGATATTCGCTGCCATGCCTTGCAGTTCCGGATGGGATTTTTTTAAAATGGGCCGGATTTGATCCAGATTCCAGTCCAGGCTTTCCGGTGTTAACGTGTCCGTTACGGAAATGGGATTTACGGTTTTACGATTCAGCAAGGAATTCAGCATGGATTCCATACTGCACCTTGCTTGAACAAGCGTGATGGAATCCGATTTCAAATTTGTGGATTCTGTCTGGGCACGTAAAATATCGGCCTGCCTACCCATACCCACTTCATATTGCCTACGCGCCACTTCAATCAGCCGCGCCATTAGCGTTTGATTTTCCCGATTAATATCTAGCCTTCGATCCAAGAAGTACAGTTCATAGTAATAGGACTTGACGGCTAGTATGGTTTTTCGTTTGCGAACTTCCACATCCGACTCCGCCATTGCTGCATGGGTATGCTCGGCATTGATGCGCGCTGAAATCTTTCCGGGAAAGGGAAAAGCCTGCTTAAGAGAGTAATCGATTTCCATCTGGTTTTTAAGGGGGTTTGGAAACGAGGCCGTTGGAGTTTGGTAAAAATCGACTCCAATTTCCGGAGCCTCCAGGGACCAGACGTGATCGCTGGAGGAATGCATGGACTTGGCCCTAAACGCTAGAGCTTTAAGGCCGGGATTATTTTGCAGGGCTTCAGCGATGAGTCTGGAAAGCGATTCCGGTTCGCCCCAACCCATGGCCAGCACGACAGCTATTCCAAAAAGCACGCGGAGTGTGGGTAATCGTTGCATAAAAGTTGGTATTCGTTGCATAAAAGGAATCCTTCTCAATTTTATCCATGGACGCAGGGTAACATCTGAGCCTTGCAACGCTGATAGGGCGTGCTGGCTGATTAAACCATTAGATGGGGGAGGCGACAAACTTCCGGAGGAAGTTCATGGCCGGAATTCTAAATAAGGATTCGGAGTTGCGTGAGGTAAAGCGGAGGGTCGGATGCAGAGCGGAGATCGGGTCGAGGAGGAAACGCGGGAAGGTCGATGGCGGCTAAAGGCAAAATACGGACAACCCATTCAGGCAGACCTGGAGCCAATACCATTTCCGATGGGATTTGCGGCAGCCGCTGATTGGCATCTTGAATGCAACAGTCTTTGTGTTGCGAGGGATCGGATTTTGAAGCGTGATCGCTGTCGTCTGCTTTAGTTGGCTTTGGGCAACAGGAGTGTGCGGGAGCCTGGGCGGTTTTCTCCGAAGTGAATGCCATGGCCAAGAATTGACCAATCCGTTGATTGACGAGACAGCAACTGAAAACCTGGCTTCCAAGGAAAACCAACATCAAAACCATCGCCATGGTTTGCTGATACCGATGCAATCGTTGCCGAATCATACCAATAATATACCATCCTACATGCTCAATCCGTATCTGTTTTGACGATTTGGCAGGAAGAAAGGGCCAAGAGGGCCACTGGCAGGCCATTTTCAAGATCAAGTTGCGCGTTTGCTACTTTATGTAAGCGAACCATAGATATCCAATTCATTGATATCCGATCGCATTTTTTTCGTTTCGAAAATGTCATTCCGAAATATCGGAAGGAGTTGCCGTTGTCCAAGGCCACTAATCGAACTCTTGTTGCGCTCGTCGCCACAGTCCTGGTCGGCTTGTTGGCCTACCCCAAATTAAAGCCTAAAACACCTGCCTCTGGCGCCGCCGTCATGGGTGGAAAACCAGGTGGACCGGGCGGACCCGGGGGAACGCCTCCGTTACCGGTTACCTCCAGGATACTTCGACCTCAGCGTCTGGATAATCGGATTTCCAGTACCGGAACTGTATTGGCCAATGAGGAGGTGGAGATTCGCAGCGAAATATCCGGCAAAATACTTCGCATCGGCTTTAAAGAAGGCGGCAAGGTTTCCAAAGGGGACTTGTTGGTTAAAATTGACGATAAGGAATTGCAAGCCAATATTCTCAAAGCCCAGTCCCAACGAAAGTTGGCGGAGGACAATGAGTACCGCATGCGCATGCAGCTCAAAATCGAGGCGGTGAGTCAAAAAGATTTCGATCAAGCGTTGAACGAATTGAATCTGGCCAAGGGTGGGGAACAGGTACTGCGCGCCCAATTGGAAAAGACGGAACTGCGTGCTCCTTTTTCAGGCGTAGTCGGCCTCAAGTATGTTAGTGAGGGGGCATTAGTAGGTCCCGCGACTCGGATCACGAGTTTACAGGAGATTAACCCGGTCAAAGTGGACTTTTCCATTCCTGGCAAGTATGCGGGTTGGGTTAAGGCCGGAACGCCGATCACCTTCACCGTGCAAGGATCGGATAAGAAACAGGTAGGGAAGGTGTATGCGGTGGATCCAAAAATGGACCCGGAAACCCGCTCCCTGCATTTGCGCGCACTATGCCCAAATACGGACGGCCTGGTCCTGCCTGGTGCTTTTGCTGCCGTGGAGGTGCCATTACAGGTGGTGGACTCCGCTTTGCTCATTCCCACCGAAGCCATGACCGCCGATGGTCGTGGGGCCAAAGTCTATCTCTATAAGGGAGGTAAAGCCGAACCCGTGCAGGTCAAAGCCGGACTCCGCACGGACTCGCTGGTACAAATCACCAGCGGTTTAAAGTCCGGTGACACTGTACTCACTTCCGGCATCATGCAAATCCGCCCAGGCGCACCTGTCACATTATTGCCATGAGTCTCTCCTCAGTCAGCATTCGTCGCCCGGTACTGGCCTCGGTACTTTCCATTCTGATCATAGTGTTCGGCTTTATCGGTTATGCCTATTTGGGCGTGCGGGAATTTCCCGCTGTTGATCCTCCCACCATATCCGTGACTACCAGTTATCGTGGTGCCAGCGCCGACATTATTGAATCCCAAATCACCGAACCTCTGGAAGAATCCGTAAACGGCATTTCCGGCATCCGTACCATCGTCTCCATCAGCCGCGATCAGCAAAGTACCGTCACGGTGGAATTCGATTTGGGATCGGATCTCGATGCGGCCGCCAATGATGTCCGGGACCGAGTGGCCCGCGCCGTCCGCAATTTGCCTGTTGATGCCGATCCGCCTACGGTGGCCAAGGCCGATGCCAATGCCACGGCCATCATCATGCTCACCGTGCAAAGCACCACGCGGGATATTCTGGAAGTCAGCGCCATCGGCACGCGCATCAAGGAAAGGCTTCAAACCATTGCTGGGGTGGGCGAGGTGCGCATCTGGGGCGAAAAAAAATATGCCATGCGCCTGCGTCTTAATCCGGAAAAGCTCACCGCCTACGGCCTCACCGTCGTAGATGTGCGCAACGCCGTCACCGCAGAAAATGTGGAACTGCCTTCCGGCATTATAGAAGGCAAGACAACGGAACTGACGGTTAGGACAACGGGCCGCCTCAACACTCCTGAAGACTATAACAACCTCATCATTAAGGCCGAAAACGGACAAGTTGTCCGCCTGGCCGATGTCGGAAGGGCCGAGCTCGGCGCCGAGAACGAGAAAACCATTCTCAAGAACAACGGTGTTCCCATGATTGGACTGGCTCTCTCCGCACAGCCGGGTGCCAATAATCTGGCCATCGCGGCGGAGTTTTACAAGCGCCTGGAACTGATCAAGAAAGATATGCCAAAGGACATCAAACTCAAACTGGGTTTTGACTCCACGCGCTTTATCACCCGGTCCATTTTGGAAGTGAAGGACACGATCCTGATCGCTTTTCTTCTGGTCGTGCTGATCATTTTCCTGTTCTTCCGGGATTGGCGCACTACTTTGATTCCGGTTTTGGCCATACCTGTATCTTTAATCGGTTCCTTCTTTCTCATGTATATATGTGGATTCAGTATCAATGTTTTGACTTTACTCGGGGTGGTGCTATCCATCGGCCTTGTGGTGGATGACGCCATCGTCGTATTGGAAAATATCTATGCCAAAATCGAAAAGGGCATGGATCCGCGAACAGCCGGTTTTAAAGGATCGCAGGAAATCTTTTTTGCCGTACTGTCCACAACTTTAGTTTTAGCGGTCGTTTTTCTACCCATCGTTTTTCTGCAAGGTTTTACGGGTCGCATGTTTCGCGAATTCGGAGTCGTGGTGGCGGGCTCTGTTCTCATATCTGCCCTGGTTTCGCTTTCCTTGACACCGATGATGACTACGCGATTCATTAAGCATCGGGAACGCCATGGCCGCTTTTACGAGCGCACGGAGCCTTTCTTTGTTTGGCTCAATGAACTGTACCGCAATTCGCTGACCGCATTTCTGGAGCGCCGCTGGCTGGCGCTTGTAGCCCTAGCGGTTTCATTAGCCTTGATGCTGGGAATCGGTATGACTTTGAAATCAGAAATTGCCCCGATGGAAGACCGCAGTGCCATCATGATGAATGCCACCGCACAGGAAGGTGCTTCCTATGCATATATGGATGCCTTCATGGACACCTTGGCCAAAACCGTATCCGATAATGTTCCCGAGGCGGACATTATTCTCTCCGTCACCTCGCCCGGTTTCGGCGCGGCCGGTTCGGTCAATTCCGGTATTTTCAGAATCTTTCTCGTCGAGCCGGACAAGCGTATGCGGCCCCAGTCAAAAATTGCGGATATGCTAACCGGCAAGGTGAAAGCACTTTCCGGGGCAAGAACTTTTGTCACCCAGGATCAAACGATTTCGGTTGGCGCTCGCGGTGGACTGCCCGTACAGCTTGTCATCCAGGCTACGGATTTCGACAAGCTAAAAGAGGTGCTGCCTAAATTCGTTGAAGAGGCCCGTAAAAATCCGGCCTTTGCCATTGTGGATGAGAACCTGAAGTTCAACAAACCCGAGCTTCGTGTTGACATTGATCGAGAGCGCATGCGTAACCTAGGTGTTTCGGTGCGTGACGTGGCTTCAGCCTTGCAATTGGCTTTCAGCGGAATTCGTTTCGACTACTTTCTCAAGGATGGCAGACAGTATCAAATTATCGGGCAAGTGGACAGGCCCTTTCGCAGCGAGCCATCCGCCCTCAAAAATATTTCCGTCAAAAATAAATCTGGCCAATTGATAAGTCTGGACAATTTGATGGCGTATAAAGAACAAATCAATCCGCCACAACTCTTCCGCTTCAATCGATATGTATCTGCAACAGTATCCGCGGGACTTGCGCCGGGAGTCACTTTGGGTGAAGGCATCAAAGTCATGCAGTCCATTTCGGCCAAGGTGCTCGATCCCTCTTTCAGCACCGCTCTTTCCGGGCCTTCGCGTGACTTTGCGGAAAGCTCCTCCAGTTTGCTTTTTGCCCTTGGGCTAGCTCTGTGCCTGGTTTACCTGGTGCTGGCCGGACAATTTGAAAGCTATCGCGACCCGCTCATCATCATGCTCACGGTGCCTTTGGCCATGGCCGGCGCGGTTCTAAGCCTTTGGTATTTCGAACAGACATTGAACATTTTTAGCAAAATCGGCATTATCATGTTGATAGGGCTCGTAACAAAGAACGGCATATTGATCGTTGAATTCGCCAATCAACGTCGACATCAAGGGTATGCTTTGGTTGATGCCGTCAAAGACGCAGCGGCTTCGCGTTTCCGCCCCATCCTCATGACCAGTCTCGCCACTGTGCTGGGTGCATTGCCCATTGCCTTGGCACTGGGAGCCGGTTCTCAGAGCCGCAAGCCCATGGGCATTGCCGTGATTGGCGGTTTGCTTTTTTCTCTAGTGCTGACTCTGTACGTGGTTCCCGCCATGTATACCTATCTCTCCAAGCGAGGCGAATTGCCGAAGGAGGGCGAATGAATAGGACCAGATTTTGGAGCGGCTTTTTCTTTTCAGGTTGGATAGGATGTACGACGCTATTGGCTGAGGTGCCGACTTTGTCCTTAGCAACCGCTGTCCAGGAAGCCTTGGATAATAACCGTAACATTCAAGTTTCCGAGATCGAAGCACGTGCAGCTGCCGGGCAAGTATCATGGGGTAGGGCTGGCGTCCTGCCTAAAGCCGATATCACCGCCAGCCAAGTGCGAAGCGTTACGGACACGCGGCAGCAAAGGGCGGGTTCGGCGGTAGAAGAGAAAACGGGCGCGAAGTCGACCAGTACAACAGCAGGGATTCTCGGGACCTGGACAGTATTTGAAGGTATGGCTTCTCTGGCTGCCCACGACAGGTTGATTGCCCAAGCGAATCTGGCCGGAGAACGGCGATCCCAGATGCGACAGGATATTGCGGCCGAGGTGACCGTCGCCTACGTGGATCTGGTCCGACAAAAAATGGTTCTCGCGGCTCTCGACTCGTCGGTTTCCTTTTCCAGAGAGCGAGTTAAAATTACCGAAGGCAAATACGGTTTTGGTTCTTTGTCCAAATTGGATGTGCTGCAAGCCAAGCTCGATCTCAACGAAGATCTTTCCGCCAGAATCAAACAGGAAGCCGCATACGTCAATGCCAAATCTTTCCTGAATTCAATTTTAGCCAGGAGCGATACGGGCTCTTACACGGTAGAAGATTCCATTCCCTTGAACCCAATTCCCGCCTTTACGGAACTGCATTCGGTGGCTTTGGAAGCCAGTCCCGATTTAAGGCAGGCGGCGCAAATTCGAATTTTGGCCTCCGCTGCTTATCGTGAATATCGGGGTCATCTCTTTCCACAACTCGGAGTGAGTCTTGGTTACAACTATGGACTTACGGAATCGGAGGCAGGCTTCATCCGATCCAATGAAGCCTTGGGATGGAATTATGGCGTCAACCTAAAATGGAACGTCTTCGATGGATTTGTACTTCCCGACGATTATCGTAACGCGCGAGCTACTGAGCGAAAAGCCGACATTTTCTATTCAGAATCCAATTCCAATTTGGAGACCCATTTGTCCCAATATCACGCCACGCATAAAGCCAATTTGGAAGTTTTGGCGTTGGAAGAGGCAAATTTGAGTTTGGCTCGCGAGAATGTCACCATCTCAATGGAACGCCTGCGTTTAGGGACCATTGCCTCGCTAGAGCTGCGCACGGCGCAAGAGAAATTTGTGGCAGCGGAAACACGGCTGATAACGGCCCGTTTTGAATGCAAACGAGCAGAAACAGAATTGCTCCGGTTAGCCGGTCACTTGACTCAAACTTCCCCCTAAGCCCCCCCAAAAATAACGGTTTAATTGCCTGCCTAAAATGGGTAGAATATACCGGGAGAATAAGTTTCGATTCTCCCGGCGCGCTGCAAAGGAGTGGGCCCTTTTTGGCAAACCGGTTAAAAAAGACTCGGAATTCAACTCAAATAAGGGGTGTAGTCGATAGGGCCATTGCATTATATTCCTTTGTCCGCTGAAGTATGCTTTTGTTGCGAGCCCGTGACAGAAAGAAACTGTTTGGCAACTGAAAAAGTGAGGACGGTACCATGATTGAATCCCATCCATCCCGGCTATTGAAAGTGGTCTCCAGCTCGAGTCGGGGCAAATATTTTGCGGCTTTGGGAGTATTCCTGGTTGCTTCTTTGCTGTCAACTCCAATCCAAGCGGCTCCCAAACGTTGCGATTGGCATGGTCCAAGATCGTCAGGGGAAGCGACTTATAATAAGTGCATCGATTTCGCCGCCATTCAAGGCACCACCGTGAACGTCCCTAAAAACGTGACCAGAATCAGTGCGGATGGAATATCCTTTTGCTCTGGAACGTTCACGCAGGCGGGTGCAGGAAATGCAGACATCGTTTTTATTTATGATAATAGCGGGAGTATGGCTTCGAAGGTTGCCTATGTCGACGCAGCGCTCAACGATACGGTTTTCTATTATCAGAATGGAACCAGTACTGCTTGTAATATTAACGTAACAGGCCCGATGATTTATCAAACATTGATTGGAACGCGAACCATTTCAAAATTGGCGAGTGCTGGTTGTAATACTATATCTGGTGATCCATATTATGCCCGTGGTCAGGTCATTCAAAAGGCTATCGACTTTTTAGTAGCCAATTCGCCTACCTCCACTGCCGGTGCCGTATCGTTCACAGATAAAACCGCACATCTGCGATCACCGCTTCAATTAAGCCTGGCGTCTAATGCCACACTGGTCAAGAATAGCATTGTCCTCGATTCCTCTGGAGGAACATACTACGGACCTCCTTTGCAACAGGCAAAGGATTGGTTGACGGATCTTGCCATAATCAAAACCCAAAGGCAGGCGATTATTTTCATTTCGGATGGAGCGCCCACAGACACAACTGGGACCAATTCCTACTTGAACATATCAGGGCTTCCACCGGTTTATAGTATTTACCTGGGTGATGCGGCCGTACCCGATACTTTGAAATTAAAGCAACTTTCGGACAAGACAGGAGGCACCTTTACGCGTGTCAATCCACGGAATGTAACCGCTATCCAGGATGTTATGAACTCGATTATCAAATCGATTACGGCCACTTCAGTCCCCAAATCCGTGACAGTCGTAAATTCCTCCCTAACACCTCCCCAAACTAGCCATAGCAGTGGACCGATCGTCGTAAACGCAGATGGTAGCCAAGGCGTGACCCTCGACAGCATTATTGGACTCAATACAGGTGCCAATAACATCCAGATCAACGTGATAAAACCGGATAACACGCCGGTGAACTACTCATTCACCATAAATGTATCGAGTGCCGAAATATCCGCCACCGGCGGTAATTATACTTGCTGGGACATGCCCACTCTAACGGCCGTGGACCCTGCAGGCTTGACACCGGAAATTTATGCTCCTGGTGGA
>JAYSRH010000226.1:0-1641 GCA_043721115.1 Fibrobacteria bacterium
GACGGGTCTGCTTCGGCCGTGTGGACATTGGCGGGAAGCGCCGTCTCTTATTTGTCCTTTCGCAACTCGAAGCATGCTGAAATTGGAACTGTAAACGAGCAAACGCCCTTTGGTGTCTTTGGCGCACCCCATTTCCTTAAAGCCAATACTGCTTCCAACTTACCCATCGCAGCCATCGCATTACTTGAGGGTGAATCGCAAGTGGTTGTATTTAAACCCAATTCAGCACAGTCCTTTGCCAAACACAAAACTATTGGAGCCGAATGGCGAGGCGTCCCCGTCGATGCCAGGCTGGTGCGTAACAGATCGGGTTATTTACTTTTTGTGAAGGTACTGGCAGCGGGTGCCGAACCTATTCATGCTGAGCGTAGAACGGGATCTGGAAAGTTACTCATGCCGGGTTATGTGGATATGATCCACCTGGATGCTGAATTCAATAAGGTCGCAATGGGAAACGCTCCGTTCGGCGACATGTTAGTATTTGAATTTGATGCTGTTTCAGCAGATCCGTTTTTGGCCATACTTGCCACAACCGTCACGGGAGCCCAAATCGCAGTACTTGAGGAGCGAGAAGATGCCCATGGATTGCTGGTAACTTTGCGGCGACTGTCATCCGAATGTATTTCCGCTGAACCCTTCGCTTCGCCTTCCTTGATAGCCTCAAACCACACGCTCTATATGGCGGCTATCCGCTCCGTGAATACTAAAGACGCTCAAATTGTCTTTGACAATTTGGATTTGGACCTGATCCCTTCAGATGGAAATTAAAATTGAAAAAATGAGCGGAGTGTCGGTTATTTAACCGCCGCCCAAAAATTTCACGATTTCGACTTCGTCGCCATCCTTTAGAATAATACTGGCATACTCGGCTTTGCTCGGCACGAGTCGATTAAGTTCCACGACTACCATTTCCGTTTTCAATTTATAGTGCTGGAGCAGCTGCAACAAATTGAAACCAGATTCCAGGTCGGCTTTTTCGCCGTTTACTTTGACTTGCATTAGGTTCCTAAAAATAGTTTCAAAAAGCATTCCAGGTAGCCTCAGTAGCAGAGAAATCTACCGCGGCTGCCACAAGGACGAGATTGGCAAGGCGAACATACCTTCGCCAAAAGGAAGTATTTGGGTTCCATTATAAAGCACAATGCCCCGGTGAAAGCATTTCTTTGTTGCTTCAGCTAAAGATTTAAGGCCTTTAAACGATTTTGCGTCGATTGTAGCTGAGGCCTTGACTTCAATACCCACGAGCTTGCCTTCGGAGTTCTCCAGAACGAGATCCACTTCTTGTCCCGTATGCGAACGATAATGAAAAAGGGACAGAGCATCCACTTCTACCGGCCAAGGATTCCGATATTTTTGGGAGCAAAAGAACATTGGCAGAACCCGTAAGCAGGAAACGACCTGGATCCCGCCTTCGATCCACCGCCGCCTTTATCGCAGAGAAAAGTTCAGGAGCATGATGTGCTTCATCGATTACCACGGAACCGGAAAAGCCCTCTAAAAATCCCGTCGGATCATTTTTGGCCGCAGCCAGGGTGACGGTATCATCTGAACTGTCACCCTACTTCCGGACACAACCTTCAGGTAGATTTACCTGAGAATGGAGTTCTATGACAAACGAAAAACGTCGAGTGTTTGATGGAA
>JAYSRH010000227.1:0-4055 GCA_043721115.1 Fibrobacteria bacterium
GGGAGGCTGGTTTGGACGCGGTAACTACGGCACGTCGCCAGATGGTCGAGTCCATTTGGAAACGCTTGGGCTTGGACGATGAGACGCTAAAGGCCGTCATGTCCGCGGTACCGCGTCATCTTTTTGTGGATTCGGCACTGGCGGGAAACGCGTATGCGGATATGTCCATGCCAATTGGATCGGAACAAACTATTTCTCAACCTTCCATGGTGGCCATGATGAGCCATGCTTTGGCCTTGAAAAAGGATCTGAAAATTCTGGAGATTGGAACCGGTTCTGGCTATCAAACCGCCATATTGGCGCATTATACCCCGCGTCTTTATTCGGTCGAAAGGATTGCAGCCCTATCGCGAAAAGCCCAGGGGCTTTTGGAGCAGCTTGGCTTTCGAAACATTATTTTCAAGGTAGGGGACGGTAGTTTGGGTTGGGAAAGCTGGGCACCCTATGATCGCATCATTGTTACGGCTGGGGCGCCGGTGGTATCGGAAAAACTGAAATTGCAACTGGCGGATGGTGGTCGCATGCTGATCCCATCTGGCGGCCGGGAAACGCAAAAGTTGCTTTGTGTTGATAGGTCTGGCCATGCCTTCCGCGAAACCGATTTGGGCGACTGCCGCTTTGTTCCGCTTCTTGGAAAAGAGGGCTGGGAAAAGTAAATCCCGGCCTAACTCGGCCTTACTCGGCAATCAGTCCGTTCTAGGACTTATTCCTGGAAATTTGGAAAAATTTGCGGGCGGAATAAGTATTCGATGCCCGATTTAATATCTTTTTCAATAGAATTTGGATATTGTTTGGATAAACCGACTCTGGGCACATCGATAATTGAGTTGTCGATTGACATAGCGTAAAATCGGCTTATTTTAGGTACAGGCGTTATTTGGAAAGGTGGCTTGATTTGGGCATTAAATTTCCCCTGTATCTGATTTTATCCCTATCCTGCGTGGGTAGCGCGTTGGCCCAATATGAAGATATGGTGGATTTCGAAGATGCTCCAACTCGCTCGAAAGCTGAAGAAGGTGTGATTTGTACTATCGAAGGCGTTCAATTCTCCAAGAAGCCTGGACCTACGGAAGGTTCCAAGGATTTGAATGTGGTTTTTTTGTTAACGGAGAAACCATCGGCTTATTTTAATTATTACGATGCCGTCAAAAAAGCCGTGATCTTTGATTTTTACGACACACACATTGGAGAAAGCATCATGGAGCAAATCCATGAGCATCCCATCACTAACAGCACAGTTGAGCTTTTCAAACTGGATTTAAATAAAGACGTCGAAGGTCTTAAACCGGATGTTCGCGATGTTGTCCGCGTGAGCTTGTTCACTCCCTATGACATTGAATATGACTTGCAAGAAGACTTCGGCGTGATCACTATGAATTTTAAATGGAATAAAAAAATAGAACGGGGCTTTTCCCGGAGAAAAAATGCCATCTACTGGCAGCTTCCCTTGGCATTGGCTGTTTTAGGCGGTGGTGGTTACGGCGCGTACCACTATTTCTATAAGCCGGCTGCACCTGCAGTCGATTTCTTAGCCTGTTGCCCAGTGGATCATCCCTAACTTTATTTCTCCATTCCTGGTTTTTGGTCTGTCCTGAAATAATCCTACAGCCTGCATGCATATTGCAGGCCCCCGACTACTTGGCTATGTTTGCTCCTCTCCGGACACCTTAATAGGTTGGATTTTTCCGGAATAACCACCGTCCCTGTGAATTCAGAGAAGGAATACGGATGCCTTTCAAGATAAAGACCCTCAATAACATATCCCCCCAAGGCCTTAAACTTTTTGGTGACAATTACATCGTTGCCGGGGATTCCACCTCGCCAGATGCCGTTTTGGTACGCAGTGCCATTGTGAACACGGACGACATTCCCAGCATGCTGGCGATTGCCCGTGCGGGCGCTGGTGTCAACAATATCAGTATTGAAAAGGCCACGGATAAAGGCGTTTGCGTTTTTAATACCCCTGGGGCCAATGCCAACGCTGTGGCGGAATTGGTCTTTATCATGCTTGGAATTTCTGCGCGCAAAATTCATAAGAGCCTGGAATTTACCCAGTCCTTGGCTGCCGAAGTGGATGATAAGGCCATTTCGGAAAAAGTGGAAAAAGGCAAAGCCAATTACTCTGGATTTGAATTGGCCGGCAAAACTTTAGGGGTAATTGGTCTAGGCAAAATAGGCGTTCTGGTTTCGAATGCCGGCGTGGAGCATGGAATGACCGTGATTGGTTACGATCCTTTTCCCACCATCGCAAATGTGCATTTGCTCAAGCCTAAGGTGGAAATTGCCCATAAGCTAGATGACGTCCTGGCCCGAGCCGATGTGATTTCTGTACACGTCCCTCTTTCCGATAAAACCCGTAACCTTATTGGTGAGGCCCAGCTGAAAAAGGCTAAACAGGGTGTCATTTTGATGAATTATGCCCGTAAGGGAATTTATGATGATGCGGCAGTGGCGGCTGGGCTAGATTCCGGAAAGGTTGGCTCCTACATCAACGACTTTCCATCAAAAATTTTTCTAGGTCGGCCAAATGTGATTTGCACGCCCCATCTTGGTGCCAGTACGGCCGAGTCTGAAGAGAATTGCGCGGTTATGGCGGTCAACCAGTTGCGCAATTATTTGGAATACGGTATTGTCGCCAATTCGGTCAACTTCCCTATGATTGAGGTGTATCCGGAACAGTCCGTTAAAACGCGGGTTGTGGTGATAAACAAAGACGTACCGAATATGATTGCCCAGATCACGCAAGTTATCGGAAAAGCAGGACTGAATATTGTTTCCTTTACGAATACCAGCAACGGCAAAATCGGATACAACATCATCGATTTGGAAAGCGATTTGCCAGAATCGATGGTGGAATCGATTAAAGGAATCGGCAACGTGGTTCGCGTTCGTGTCTTGCGTTTTGGACTGCGGTAAAGACTCCTCTCGCCTGTAAAGGCGAGAACGTTTGCCGTTTAATATCCGGTTTTTTCTCGATATTCGAGGTACGGCTTTGCTTTCGACCTTGCGCTATTCTTATAATGGGGTCAGTTCCGGCATGGTGTCGGAATGTATCGCGGCAAAAATTGTTGATGCAAACTAGTACGGTACCCAGTTCCTCCAAGCAAAAAAAGTGGTGCCTAGCGGTAGCCTTGAGTTTGGCTTTACTAACGGGAAGGACGTGGAGCAAAGAAAGCGATGTCCGCCTGGAAGTTGCGCGTACCTTGTCCGAGAAAGGCGAATACGACAAAGCCGTTTTGGAATTGCGTCGCTACTTAAACGAGCATCCAGAAGCGACAGATATCTATGCCCGTATCGGCAAGTTGCGATTCAAGCAAGGCAATTTCAAGTTGGCTAGTGAAAACTTCAAAATCGCTTTGACCAAAAATCCCAGTCTTTCGGAAGCGCGTGAAGGTTTGGCACTGGCATATGAAAAGTTAGGCGACAAAGCCAATGCCTCGGAAGTACGACAACAGCTAACGAAATCTGTCCAAAAGCCTGTTCAGGCCACCTCACCGGCTTCCCACACTACTCCCGTGCCAGACAATGAAACCACCAATTTTTCTCCGGCGCTGGATTCGCTTACAACCTCCGGCCCTGCTGGTATTTATGCACAAAAGGAATTTTTGGATGCCATGCGTTTATATCGGGAGAAGAAGTCTGATTCTGCCCTAATCGCATTGCGCAAATGTTTGTCCAAAGCCCCCAAGCACCCTGGGGCGTATTATCTGGGCGGTGTCATTCGCTATGAAAAAGGGGATTATGCCAAATCCGTTTTCAATTTCAAGAGGAGCTTAGCGTATCCCGATCGAGGTTATAATGCCAACTATTATCTGGGGCGCATTTACCAAAAACAAGATCGGCACAACGATGCCATTGAGGCATTTGAAAAATACCTGCCGTTGACCAAGTCGGAGGTGGGAAAGAAACAAGTTGAGGGCTTTCTAAAACAAATGGGCGCCGCTCCAGAGGCCACCCATGAACCCACCCATGAACCCGCCGACGATACCACCCATAAAGAACCTCAAATCCCTGCCCATGCTGCTGCCGAAGATACCGTCCACCAACCCACTCAT
>JAYSRH010000228.1:0-10799 GCA_043721115.1 Fibrobacteria bacterium
CAGGGTATTGCTGTCGGCTGTAAAGGCCGTGGCGACGCGAGCCGGGCTGTCGTGGAAATAATCGAGATCCTGACTGTAGCGGTGGGTGTTTGGATCTGCCAGGATGGCGGCTCCGCCGGCGAGAAAGCTGTCCTCGCTACGGTTCTGCGCCAGCAGCCGGCCAAGATCGGATTGAAATTGGGTTAGCGGCATAACTTGGCCCCTTTTTCCCAAGCCAGACGCCCGCCGTGTTTCATCAATTGATCCGACACCCACGTGATGTCCGAGACCGTGATGTGAAGATCCGGCTTAAAGGACCAAAAGCATTGGGAATGAAACTGCTTAAAAGCTCTTCGGGCTTCACGCACCTTCGCCATGTTGCGTGCGTCTTCTGCGCTCAAATGCCTCCGGCTGACAAGCCCTCCTCTACGTCCTATGGATGCCAGGTAGTTTTTGACCAAATCTTTCATTCCTATATCATAAGCTGCTTATGATAAATAGTCAAGTCGGGAATACGGGAACCTTTGCCTGGAAAGGCTCAATTTGTCTAGGATATTAGGATTGTAAAATGGCTTCGATTAACCTAAGCTATTCGGCATTATAGTTAGAAGAGAGTTTTTATAGTTAGAAGAGAGTTTATTTCGATTCCAACCATTTGAGTGAACAGGTATTAATTTTAGCCCTTGAAGGAGACTATTCATATGCAAACCAAAATCCGACTTATTCTTTTTTTTGCAGCCTTCATTCTGGTCGAAAAGACCCTTGCCCAATTTCCCGGTTGGACGTATTCCGGGTCGCTGTATATTCTTACCACGCCGGAGGGTGCAAATTTGTCGGCCACGGTTTCGGAAACCGGGTTCCCGCTGCTCGTGCGGTTGGACAAGGACTTCTTCACCTTTAGCCAGGCCAAAGCGAATGGGGAGGATATCCGATTTGCCACCATGGCGGGAGTCGCACTTCCATATCAATTGGAGGAGTGGGATGTGGCCAATGGAAAAGCCGCCTTTTGGGTTCGGATCCCAACGATAACGGGCAACTCGCGGCAGGGCATCAAAATATTCTGGGGCAACGCCTCCGCTCTGAGCGAATCGAACGGCGCTTCCGTGTTTGATTTGGCTAACGGCTTTGAGGGCGTCTGGCATTTAAATGAGACGGGTAGTACAAATACTGGAGCCTACAAAGACGCTACCGGCAACGCCAATAATGGAACGGGCACTGCCATGTCAAGTGCATCCACAATTACAGGCATGGTCGGACGCGCACAAGCTTTCAATGGTACATCTAGCTTTATCGATTGCGGCAACAAGACCAGCCAAAGGATTTCCGGAGAGGTTTCCGCTTCCGCTTGGATAAATCTCGCAGGCGGAGAAGGCCAGGTCCTGGGTTCAGGAGGTGGTTGGACAGATCCGGGCTATTCCCTGTTCCTGCTAAAGAACGGACCTGATTATAAAATTCGCATCCATCAACAGCGGACAGGTGAATCCGGTTACATCGATAACGCCTTTCCTTCTACCAACCAATGGCATTTGGTGGGTTTTAGCTGGAGCGCGTCGGACAAAATCGTTCGAACCTACATCAATGGAATACAGGCTTCGCAAACCTTTTCTTTTAATGGGCCTCTGGGAATGCCACTGGAGAATACGAATATCGGACGCAATCAAACGCATGGTTTTTATTTTAACGGCAGCATTGACGAGGCCGTAATCTCCAGCCAAGCGCGGAGTGCCGCGTGGATGAAGCTCGTTTATGAAAACCAGAAGCCGATGCAAACACTGGTAGGGCCGCTGGTTCAATCCGGAACAACCTTTTCCGTATCTCAAACGCAACTCACCGTGCTCGAAGGGAAAGTCGCGACTCTGACGGCAACGGCTGGTGGCGCGCAGAAAATATATTGGATCCTAAAAGATTCCGCTGCGGGAACTATTCTTTCAGTGGACCGCTTCAACTTCAATTATTTGGCGGGCCGGGTAACATCGGATAAAAATGTCATCCTCCAGCTCAAGGCCGTGTTTCCCACCGAAGTTAAAACTCAAGATATCACCTTGACCATCAAAGAAGACTTGCCGGATCCAATCTTTTCACTCACAGCCCCAACTACATGGAATGGCAGGGATGCACTCACCTTGACCCCCGTCATAACCAATCAGACGGAATTGACAACTAAAGGTGTCACAACGTTGACCTACGCTTGGGACATCGCCAACATCGCCGTGACCAAGACTGTCACCCCTGGTTCCCTCACACTAAAGCGCGCGGAGAAAAACGGCACGCTCACAGTATCTCTCTCCATCAACAATGGCGGCCTCAATATCACGCGTTCCGTCGATATAACTGTCACGCAGCCAGTCTCCGATCCTTGGCTTAAGCGAATCCCGACCGCTGATGAGAAGGCCGAGAATAGCCAATTCTATGCCCGCAATGAGTTGAATGTGTGCCCGGTACCCTACAATGGCACTTTGGGATCCACGGCGGACTCCGTATATGTCAAAATTTATGCGGGTGCCGCTCTCCAGCAGCGGCAAGCCCTGCCCCTGACCGCAGCGAAAACGTATGCCTTCTCCCCCACCCTCGCGCCCGCCCTCGTGGAATACAAACTGGAATTCGGATCCAAAGCCGGGGGAACGGAAACGTTGGTGAGCACGGTTACAAATCTTGTTTGTGGCGATGCCTATATTGTGCAGGGACAATCGAATGCGGAAGCGACCCAGTTCGGCACCGATGACAACACAGCCACCAGCGAATTCATCCGCACCTACGGCAGCATGGGAGGGGATCCGGGAACCGGCTGGCATACAGCCGCCCACTTAGGCACTGGCCAGGTCGGATACTGGGGCATGGAGGTAGCGCGCATCTTGATGGCTAAATATAGTGTCCCCATTTTCATCATCAACGGAGCTGTGGGCGGCACACGCATAGATCTACATCAGCGCAACAACTCCAATCCTACTGATGTACTCACTATTTATGGCAGGCTCTTGTCACGTATTCAAGGGGCCAAGCTAACCCATGGCATCAAAGCAGTGATGTGGCATCAAGGTGAAAATGACCAGGGCAACGAAGCGCCCACAGGTAAAATGGATTGGGAAACGTACCAGCCCTACTTCCTCCAAATGGCCTCAGACTGGAAGGCAGACTTTCCCAATATTAAAAACTATTACATCTTTCAGATCTGGCCCGCCGCCTGCGGGGGTATGACCGCAGGATCGGAAAGCCTACTCCGAGAGATGCAGAGAAGCTTACCTTCGTTCTATTCCAATATGGGTATCATGTCCACCTTGGGCGTAAGGCCAGGTAGCAGTTGCCATTATTCAGCGGCAGGTTATCAGGATTTCGCTCGACTCTTGACGCCGCTTTTGGAAAGGGATTTTTACGGCAAAATATCCACCATTTCCATAACTCCGCCCAATGTGGTCAAAGCGTATTTTACCAGCTCCGCTAAGCTCGAAGTCGCTGTGGAATTCGACCAACCCGTAACGTGGAAAACCAGTCTCACCAGTGAATTCTATTTGGATGGGGTCCAGGGAAAAGTCACTGCTGGCTCGGTTACGGGAAATGTTCTCACTCTGACTTTAAATGCAGCTTCCACGGCCACCAAAATTACGTACCTGGACAGTCGTAGCTGGTCGGAGAATAATATTCTCTACGGCGCCAACGGTATCGCAGCGTTAACTTTCTGGAACGTACCCGTTTATCCGGAAAAGAACACGGTGGCAAATATCACCGCACCGCTGCATGGCAAAGCCGAAGGGGATATTGCCATTCATCTCAACAACGGCGTTGTGTCCATAACTTTTGGACGACGCGAGGCACGGCCACTGACTGTTGAGGTTGTCGACCTTCGTGGGCAGACCATCGTCCGGAAAGCACTCACTTCAACAACCGGAGAAGCCGGGCGGCTTACGTTATCGGGCCTGCACAGGGGTGTATATTTGCTGAAAATAAAAGGTGTGGGGCGCGTCGCGGTGCTAAAAAAGGTGACGGTTTTTTAAATCATAAACGTTAAAGGGTACACCTACTTTTCTTCAATTAAGCCTGGAAACCCTCCGGCCCGGAATCCTCCAGGTAACCGGGAAGTTTCCTCACTTCGTCGATTAAATTTTCGGAAACCCGGTACTCCTCCAATTCCAAAGTACTGGTGATATGCAGGATCCTCGCGCCTTGCATGTCTTTGGGGTTTTCCCGAAAGACGTGATTTAAAGCCGCGTACAGCGCTTCCGCAGAGTCGCCGAGCACCACCGGTAGGCGTCCCCTTTCCAGAAAGCCGCTTGCCAAAACATTCTTCGCCGTCAAACGGAAGTCCACTTTATCCACCAATTGCTGCACGGTAAAATCCGCCAATCCCATGCCTAAGGCGTTTCCATGCGTGGCTTCCGTAAGTTCCAGCACCACGATGGCTTTGACTATCGGCGATACAGGCTCGCTATGTCCGGGAATCTTCAGCCTGCCGATTACATTCGTATCCATGCCTGTTCCGCTGATATCCTTACCCATCTTGTCCACCACCAAAACATCCACATCCGCAAAGGGAAGGCCCGGTGCCAGACTCTTGGCTAAAGTGAGCAATTCCATTTCGCCTGCTTCCAACTCCCTAGCCCCCAAACCTCGTAAAGCAACTGGATGATGGTAGCCATCTTCGACTATTCCGAACCCGGCCAAGAATGGCACTTTGGACAACAGTACCCGAGCCACCTCCGGCATATCATCGCGCAGGCCGTCGGGACCACGGGAATGCAAGAGCGTTGCCGCCTTTTCTTTGCCCAGGCCAATAGCGAGCATTTTGTGTAAACCGCTTTCCAGAGAACCATGAAAACTGGTGTGCATCTTGACGCGGTTAATCAGTAGAATTCCATCCGCCTTGGCGGCAATGGCGTCAAAATATACTGGCAGGCCACCGGCGGTCCGCCCCATTTCTACTGTTTCCATCGTGGCCTGGATGGGACAACCCATGGCGGCTTCCGTAATCCCCAAGGAGGCCAATACTTCTAACTGGCCTTCCGGGGTTGCGCCCCCGTGACTGCCCATGGCGGGTACGATGAAAGGCATCCCCCCAGCGGCCTTGACGAGCTTTACCAAATGACGGACCATGAGATGCAAATCCTGGATGCCGCGGCTGCCGACACCAATTGCGATGTTCTGTGAGGCCAGTCCCGATTCGGCGGTGGTGGAAATCATGGCTGCATTCAGCCCTAACCGGGCCCATTCCGCGTTGAGGGTTGCTTCGACGGCAATTGGCGGCAAGCCTGAGAGGCTGCGTTTTACTTTATAAAAGAGGGGTAGCGCGCCCGTAACACCCACCTAGTTTCTAAACGCCTCTATTATGGCCCGGTCTCGAGCCATTTCCGTTGCCACCACTCCCGTATCCGAAGGTGGAATGGGGAAATCCAAAAGGCCGCAGTCTCCGGAAGTGCAGTTTCCCTTGGTAAAAATCGCTTCTTTGAGAACGCTGGGGCTGCTATTGTCCCAAACTTGGAGTGGTCCGTTTAAAAACCCATTAGCGTAATTGCGAACTTCCCAAGGTTGCCCATCTTGACGATTCAGCCGCCAAAGTCCATCCGGCCTTCCCGCCACATAATGCTTAAGCCATTTGGTACCCCCGTTCTCATACCAAGCCTGAGAAGAACCTTCCCGTTTTCCCTGCTTCCAAACTTCGCTTTGGGCTGCGGCGCCATCCCAATAGAACAGTTTGTGGACGCCCTGTTCCAGGGTGTCGCCGCGCGGCGTACGCACAATGCTCCACTCCTCTTTGATGTTCTTCTTATTTGGAAAATAAACGATCCGAAATTCGGGAATCGGATCTTTGGTACAGTTTACAACTAGGATACTGCCTAAAATCAGAGCGGCGAACTGTATCTTGTTCAAAATGTAACCCTTCATGGGCAACTCCTTATGGGATTCCGCTTCAGCGGGAAAATCATAAAGATAATAAATGTTACCTTTTAAGCTTTTCAGCTTTTCCGAGGATTAATCTGATGTCACTTAAAATGGAAGAACAACTCTGGGTCTCAGCGCGCTACCTAGCCAATGCAAAGGGCATGGACTATAGCGTTCCCTGCGCGACCATCCTTCGGGATTTTATCCGGGCCGGCACACTCAACATGGTTCGCGAACAGCGCTTGTCCGAATTGGATTTTGAAGAAGCCGATTTGAACCTTGGCCGATTGGTTGAGGCCATGGTCGACGAGGCTAAAAAGATGCCCAATCCTCGCCTCAAATTGCCGGGGAATCTATTGATCCGGGAGGCTGCATTCGTTAAGGCCAAATCGATTTGTCCCCTATGGCCCTTTTGCTGATCTGCATTCTTTTTTTGCCTTGATTTTTGAGTGAATAGGTGCGATGAAACTATCGTACGTGCTAATAGCCACGACAGGAATACATAAAAAACAAAAGTTTGATGTGGTGGCTAAACGGAGCTTTTAGAATATTACAGAGAAATTTAAACGGGTTTTATAATCAATTTGGTCGCCAAAATGATAAATCGCCCAAGTATCCGAAATAGTTTTACGAGTGGCATACACATCAACGGTTTCCGTTTCGTTATGACTGAAATTGAGGTCTATCCCGAAGTTTGTGAATAGTTTAACGGTATTCCATAAAATAACTCCTGGCTTTGCACCAAGTTCCACGAAAAACCCATTGCCCTGATTTTTTTGGCTAGAAGCGTAGCTCCCAATATTATTATTCTGAATGGGTCCAGCCATTTCATCTGCGGAATGTAAATACCCGGCTATGGAATAAGGTTCCAGGTAAAAATACTTCCCGTATTGGTACTCCTTTGATAGCTGAACGCCAATCGACATGAATTTTGTTTCTTGAGATGATGCGCCATTTGTCGGAGTCGGATAATAGTATGGGAGCGACGAATTGCTTTCCGCACTGCTTTCTTCGAAATTCCAATTTGGCTGAATTTTAATGCCAACATTTAGAGCACTAAAACCCTTGTAGACATAGATTAATCCATTTTCCCAACCAATTTCATTTAATTTTTTTTCGGATTGAGAAAAGATATTGCTTGTCAAAATCAAAAGAACTAAAAAAACGTGTTTCATTTAATCTCCAAGTATGATTAGTGTAAAAGGCAATGTTAGTTATTTTTCGACTTAGGGTAGTGCCCGCGCAGAAACCAGAATGGGCCATCGAATTCAAACTTTATCTGTTTTCCGGTTACCACCCCCGTACTTTTTTCCGTCTAAAGCCCAAACCAAAAGATTGTAGCCGTCGGAAAATAGTCCTGACGGTCAAGCATGGGAAAAGGCAGGCGAACATGCAGGATTGGAATGATATCGACAAGCCCAGTTGGATGGAGATCGGAAAACCTGGTGTTTTGATCACCACATTGAAAAGAACCCTGGACATTGCCGTTGGGTTAACGGGGACAACTGCATTTGTTTTGGCTTATCCCGTTTTGGCCATTGGCATCAAGCTTCAATCACCGGGCCCTGTGTTGTACTTACAATCCCGAGTAGGCATTGATAAACGCAAACGCACACGCAGCGGTGAGTCAAGCACACCGGATCCGCGACGCAAGCTGGATGTAGGTGGCGCGGTATTCACTATTTTCAAATTTCGTACCATGCGCATGGATTCGGAAGTGCACGGGCCGCAGCTATGCAATAAACAAGGTGACCCCCGAGTTACTGGATTCGGACGCTTTTTGCGTTCCACCCATTTGGACGAACTGCCGCAATTCTGGAATGTCTTAAAAGGGGAAATGAGTTTTATCGGTCCGCGTCCTGAACGGCCGCATTTTACCGTAAAATATTTTGAGAAAATCCCTCTGTATCGTGAACGCACGCGGCGCGCCAAACCTGGCCTTACTGGTTTGGCCCAAATTACCTTGGGCTATGACGATTCCTTGGAAAGCGTCGTCCGCAAAACCCATTTCGATCTCACCTATCGCGACTCGCTCTTTAGTTTGAAAGAGTGGCTTAAAATGGAAGCCTGGATTTTGATAAACACCGGCCGCTACCTCATGGGAAAAAAAACCCACTTGACCAATGCCCTTGTGTATGAATCCGTCAATACAAAACCGGCCAAGGCGAAACAGGCCGTAAGCTTAACGCGCGCCTACAACTTAACCCAGTCCCGCAACCCGCCCAGCCCACCGGTAAGAACCATTCTCCCCCATGCCGATCGAATCGCCAATTTCCTAACCATCGACGTGGAATGCTGGTTCCATGCCCATAATCTGGCGGTACCGCGTTCTGCCTGGGAAACCTGCCCCACCAACATCATAAACAATACCAGTCGCATTTTAAGCCTGCTCAAATCCCACCATGCCAAGGCTACTTTTTTTGTGCTTGGCTGGGTAGCGGATAAATATCCGGAAGTGGTGCGCATGATCGATGCGGCCGGGCATGAAATCGGGACGCATGGGTATTATCATGAGAAGGTGATGGACCTGTCTCCATACCAATTCGAAAAGGATTTGGAGATGTCCTTGAATGCTCTGACCAGATTAACTGGCCAGAAAATCCGGGGCCATCGAGCCTCCAATTTCAGCATCGTACATTCGACTCTTTGGGCGCTGGAAATTCTGGAGAAGCACGGCATTGACTACGATTCCAGCATCTTCCCCATCGCAAGAAAACGCTATGGCATCGCAGACTATCCCAATCACCTGCCACATACCATCCACCTCGGCAACGGCACCTCCATCACGGAAATTCCACTTTCCACACTGGATTGGGCCGGTCGCTCCTTACCCATTTCCGGCGGAGGCTATCTCCGGCTTTATCCCTACAGCCTTACAAAACGATTCATACAAAAAAGGAACCAGCAGGGATTTCCCGCTATGGTCTACTTTCATCCTTGGGAGTTGGACGTCGCTCAGAAGCGCCAAAAAGTCGGCCTGCTAAAATCCTTCCAGCACTATGTCAATCTGGATACCACGGAATGGAAAATAGCTCGTTTGTTAGAGAGCTTCCGGCTTACCTCCGTTCAGGAAGGATTGGAAACCCAATCTATCCAAACTTTACTCCACCACAATGCCGTGCATCTGGTAGACAATACGTCCCACCCGCCAGAACACCACGCTGGCCTTGCCGCCGCCTCAGAACTCTCAAATTCCAAAAAGACCATGGAAATGCAATTGGAAGAATGGGTCGGTTCTTAAATAGGTTACCTTTTCCTGATGCGCTGCAGGCCCGCAGCGCATACGCGCAATCCTCACTTTAGGAAGCCACTCTGATTCTAGGCGTGCCGCTGGAATTTTTACTGCTCGGACTCACTTTGTTGGGTGTTGCCGTTTTCCACGAACATCCCCTAACACTTGCCTTGGCCGGACTCGCGGGCCTGGTACTCATTAAGGCCAGCCGTGGTTTTGACTTCGTCCATCACTTGCGTACCGAGTCTGCCTTGGTTATCAATTTATTCGGCCTGCTCCTTGGCTTCGCGGTATTGGCTCGCCATTTTGAGGATTCGCACCTTCCAGGTTTTATGCCCAGACTGCTTCCGGACAATTGGCTGGGGCCTTTTATGCTGCTCGTCTTTGTCTTTATCCTGTCCGCCTTCCTCGATAATATTGCGGCAGCGCTGATTGGCGGCACCGTTGCCTTTGCCGTATTTCAGGGTAAAGTGCATATCGGCTATTTGGCGGCCTTGACAGCGGCCAGCAATGCCGGGGGAGCGTTCAGCGTGTTAGGCGATACGACGACGACCATGCTTTGGATTGGCGGAGTGCCGGTACTCAAAGTCCTGCCGGCATTTGTCGGCTCAGTGACAGCCTTGATTTGTTTTGGCCTACCGGCTGCATTTCAACAACAAAAATTTCAGGCCATACTGAAGGATCCCATTCCCGGGCTCAAGTTGAAGTGGAATCGCATCGCACTCACCCTTCTTGCCTTGGTGGCCGCAGCCATTGCCAATGTTTGGCTTGGGCTTCCAGCTTTGGGCGTTTGGACCATGCTGTTACTGGCATCACCGCGTGTTCCCTTGCCGTGGAAAATTTTAGGTCCGGCCGCCAGAGGAGCATGTTTCCTGGTCGCACTGGTGCTCTGTGCCTCCCTGATGCCTGTAGAAAGCTTGCCTTCCGCCTCCTGGCAATCCACGCTGATGTTGGGTTTGACGTCCGCTTTTTTCGACAATATTCCCTTGACGAAATTAGCCTTGGACCAAGGTGGGTATGATTGGGGACTACTTGCTTATGCCGTCGGGTTTGGGGGTTCGATCCTGTGGTTTGGATCTTCAGCGGGCGTTGCGCTCTCCGGACGTTTTCCGGAAATTCGATCGGCGGGACGTTGGTTAAAAAATGGTTGGCATGTAGTGCTTGCCTATTTTATCGGCTTCGCTACGTTTATGGCCGTTGTCGGATGGCGTCCCTAAATTTTAATCCAGAACTTTATAAGAAACGGGTATCAGCACGTTTCCACAACCCCGACACACGCTACCGGCCTCATCCACCGGTTGACCGCAACGCGCACACGTTGAGCCCTGGGTTGCGGTTCCTGAGCCTGTGCCGGTTGCACGAGGCGCTTCAAAGGACTGGGCTCCCGCTGATCGAAACCGTTTCTGCGAGGGCAACATCACAACTATTCCACATCCGATAGGACCAAGGAACAGGCCCAGCAAAAAGCCCCAGCGTGGGATGCCTTTGGTATAGCCCAGCATCAGTCCCAGCAAACTTGTGGCGACTATCCACCAAACCGACTCGCGAAGCAGTAACATGCAGGCTTCCGATTAAACTTCGACCACAGCATTTTCCAGCACGCCGATTCCCTGAATATCCACGCGTACGCGGTCGCCGACTTTAAGCCAGACGGGCGGGTTGCGCGCAACTCCAACCCCAGCGGGCGTGCCCGTCAGAATCACTGTTCCCGGCCTTA
>JAYSRH010000229.1:0-4022 GCA_043721115.1 Fibrobacteria bacterium
TCTGGCTCTGTCTGCAAGGCGGCAAAGAATTGGCGGAGTTCTTCACCGTCCATGAAACGATCGCGAGTGCGTTCTTTGAAGCGCAACACACCCACGGCGGGATTGTCGCCCTTCCAGCCACGCGTGCGGGCGAAGTTGAACATCTTGCGCAATAAGCTGTGTGCTCGATTGGCGGCACCTTGACCATGGTCGCGCCCGATCTTCCCATGGATTGCCTGCACATCTCCTGGGGTGATCGCTGACAGGCGGCGATTGCGTAAGGGTAGGAAATAGCGGTTCCATAATCCTTCGTCCTCTTGCCATGACCGCTTGCGGGGCTTGGCGTAAAGTTCGAGGAAGGAATTGAACAGTTCACCCAAGGTCGTTTCCTCACGGATCGCTCGCTTGCTGGCCTGGAGATCTTCGCCCTTCGCCAACCGCCCCATTTTTTCCGTGGCTATCTGACGAGCCTGTTCAAGCGACACGGCACCGCTCCGTCCTATGTTCGATTCAGTCGGCTTGCTATCGGACCACCGATAGACGCAGAAGGTCTTAACTCCCTTTGGCGTCACCCGCAGGCATAGACCTACGGTCTTCGTATCATGGAGGCGAATGCGTTTCTTCGGTAAAGGCAGAGCTTTAATGCGCGCTTCCGTAAACTGGAATCGCGTTTGAGAATCGTTGTCCTTCACCTTGGCCCAGCCCTTTCAGCATGAAAATCGACCCAGGTTAATCCTAGGAACTATCCTATGCCGGTCCTAGGATCGTGAGCAATCCTAGGCAAAGTCCAGCATGCTCCATAGGATTGGGATGTCCTGAAAATCGACTAATATATCTGCTTTTTCAGTCATTAGAAAACATTGGCATACCTGGGTTAATAACTTGCCCACACACTTTTAATCTGTGGGTCATGGGTTCGACTCCCAGCGGGCGCACCATATAAAACCCTGCAAGCTAACAACTTGCAGGGTTTGTTTTTTGTTGGCCTTTCATGCCGAAGGATTCGGGCCTACCCCAGGCCTACCTTGGAGGGAAATGAGAAAACTCCCGTCAAATTAGACTTCTGGTATACAATACAAAGAGCCGTGCATCGCAAACCGGGAAGGTCTTTTAATCCAGCCAAAACGCTTTACAACGCAGTCGCGTGGGCGAGGAGTACTTACCGGCAAGGAAATAAAGCAATTGTTTCTCCTTAGTGCCGCTGACATCCAATACCGCCCTTAAGCACATTCGGCCCCATCCGCACTTAGAGGCCCAGCCTGTTTAGCCTTCGCTATGTCAGCCCTAATCGACCACGAAGGCGCACCCGTTCATCGGCAAGCATATCAAGATCACCTTCGCGTGATTGACCCTCGTCAACTTGAGCCAGGATCGCCGTGATGCTTATCCCACCCCGCTGGAAATTCCTCGCCGTTTTGGCCGTGTCGGTTTGTTTTGCCTTTGGAGCTGACTCGGACAAAAGTCTAACGCCACCTGCTGATGAAATTACAACGCTTGTCAAAAAAGCCGAAAGCGGACATGCCAAGGCGCAATACAATCTCGGAGTCTCTTATTTAAATGGCACTGGCGTTCCGAAAGACGATGTTGCGGGCTTAATGTGGCTAAACTTATCAGCGGCACAAAACAATGTTAAAGCGTCAGAAGTTAGGGGCAGTATTTCGGCATCGATGACGCCCGAGCAAATCGGTGAAGCCCAGCGCATCTCACGGGAGTGGAAGCCGACCAAAGCATCAGCGTCACCGTGAATGACACCTTGCGAACGATGGAAGTTGCTAGATTGTTACTAACCACTTAGGGCTCGGAGAATGCTTCATGAAGAATAGCATATGAGTAAAGGCATGTTAATTGGCGGGACGGCCGCCCTCCTTGCCTTTGGAGCTCTCTTTTTTTCCGCCTGCCACTTCCGGCATGCTATTGTCTCCGGCGTTGGGTCACACTTCTATCTAGTCGATCGTTGGACCGGACGGACGTGGTATATTATTGGCACTAATAAAACGGAAGTCATTGACCAAGGCGCAAGGCAAGTAGATCATAGTCGATAAGACGAAACCAATCGCTTCACGGCAAATGGCCGTGGCCTTTTTAAACCACCAACCACGTTGCCCGCTCTAGTCCGTCCCGTGACCTTGATCCCGGTCAACAAACGCACCACGAGGAATCCATGAGTAAATACGTTACGATGACACTTGTTATGATGGCGCTAATATTAGCATCATGTAGAGATCCTGATTATAGTTATAGATTGGTATACTCTCAAGGGTTTAATTTTCAAAAGTATGACTACATGGTGTTTGCGAAACCGGATGGCCCGAACACTAGCGTTTCATTGTACAGCATGGACGTTGAAATCTCTAATATGTTTGCCCGTTACAATATTAATATTATTGGGAATAATGACGTAGAAAAATTCAATGACAGTCAAAAACATCAAACGCTCTTCGTCAGAATGGCTATGGTTTCATCGAGCAAAAATGACAATTTAATCACGCTCTCATTTGACGACTTAGTATCTGGGAAAACGGTGGCGAGCATATCCGCTCGTGCAAAAGGCGATATGTTTGATCCTGGCGCAAGAACAAAGGCAATTGAAAGCGTGAGCAAGCCGATCATTCAAGCACTGGAAAGGGATAAAGGAATTGTGGTTAAGGATGGTAAAAATAACAAATAAATGCAGTCAAAAAAGTCCGCAGCTTCTATGACAGAACCCGTGACTTCCCGTGGCGCCATCATGACAATGATTTGGGGCGTGATTTGGATTGCGTTCGCCCTCTGGTTTTGGCATTCCTTAGCCGGAAACCCTTTCGACGAGCTAGCGCTTATTCGGAGGGCAAAGGTCGCAGTTGGGATCTTATCGGAAACTTACGCGTGCCTAGATGGCCCGGATGGACGGGACGGCGTTACGCTTTATGACCGTGGCGTTTATTCTTTCCAAACACCAGACGGAAAACAGTTCCGTACTTTTATGGACGTTCCCCCTGGCGAATTAGAAAAGCAAGTCGAAGTGGAATATTTACCAGATGATCCTGGTGTGAACAGGGTTAGAGGCGAAGGCAATGTAATCATTTCTTCCTGGCTCCTCCATAAAGTCGGATTCGGTCCCCTTGCACTCGTTATGTTTCTTACCCCTGGTGTCATGCTAATCCGAAATGGAATTGGAGAGATTAGGCAACCACGAAAAAATCGTAGTTAACAACATGGCGAAGCAGAATACAATTTCGCCGTTGCGTCTGCTATTGGTCTTATAGGCCGTAGCATCGGTATGGTCGCAGCCCTTCGCATCCGTAGAGTTCTTGTTTTTAGCCACCGTTTCGGCCTCCTCGTGCGTGCGCATCGAAAACTACTTTGTAATACCAAAATCAAGTCCCGTATCACATGTGCGGACTTCATTGCTGGTGCATGAACCTGTTTGCAGATGCGGCGGCCCAAGTCGCGGGAATGGCGCACCTTCCTTAGACATCCGAAATTAACGGAACCTGCCTATCCGGTTGCCTCAGTTATCCGCGATTCCTGGTAGTCGTGTGTAAACTCGACCACTAGCTGCCCCGCTCTGCGGTCGGCATCGGCGTTTTGGTAGGCTTCACTGGCCACCTTCCAAACGATCTTGGGCACATCACCCGATGCTTCATTTCCGGTGCTCTGAAATCCGAATGTCCATCCGGTGGAATTACATTTTCCCAGGTTCGACTTCACCACGCGAAGCCACCGCTCACCTTCATTGTTTCCTGATTCAAGCATGGCGGCGACACGAACACCTGCCGTCATTTGGGCGGAACCAGCAATGGCGTCCATCGCATCTCCTTCGCCTTGGCCAGACTTGCGCAGATGCGCGACCACTACCACCGCTGCCGAAGTCTTGCGCGCTAATTGCGTTAATGGATCAAGCATTTCACGCACCGCTTGAGCGGCGTTGCTGTCGGTTCCCGCAGGGGCGAAGGCGGCGAAGGAATCAACTATGACCAGTCCAATTCTATTTGCCGTCACGGTCTCTGACAATTCGGCAATGTGTTTGGTTAGGTCCATCGGAGAGCCTGTTTCGATGCTGG